>JAJTBU010000048.1 GCA_021286735.1 bacterium | reverse complement strand
GAGAGCGGCCGCATGGGGAACCTAGGCGATCTCTCCCCTTGCGACGGCCAGGGCGATGCAGTCGTACACCGTCCGGCCGCCCTGGTAGGCGACCGTGCCCCTGCGGACCAGGCTCCAGCGGCCGCCGCGGTAATTCCCCTCGGCCTCCAGCCGCTCGGCGAGCCCCGCCGAAGATTCCACCCACTTCATGAGGTCGCCGTTCTGCGTTAGCGCGAAGGGCTTGAGGCCGGGCGCGACGATGATGGACACCGGCTCGACCAGGAGATTGGCGAGGTCGGGCTGAGGCTGGGTGGCAAAGGCCGCCTTCGTCTGCAGCCGGATCATGCGGGCGCGGGCGTCCGGACCCACCGTCTCCTTGCTCTCGGCGATCAGGTCCAAAAGGAAGTTGCGGACATCGTTCAGCTCCCTGATACCGGCGAGGCGCCCCGGGTCCTGGATGCCCTTGATCGCCTTGGCCAGTATGGAAACCTCGCGCAGGTAGTGGTTGCGCTGGTTCGCCGGCACCAGGTACATGACGATGATGGAGACCCTGCGGCCGTCGGGCGCCCCGTAATCGATGCCGGAGGGGCTCCAGCCCACCACGCACATCAGGTCCTCGTCGAAGTCCACCCTGGCGTGGGGGCACGCCCAGCCGTTCTCCAGGGCCGTGTTCATCGCGCCCTCGCGCTCCAGGACGTTCCCCACCACGTCGGTGCCCGTCGGAATCTGGGGAAAGGCCTCGATGATGTGGGCCAGGAAAAGGATCGCGTGGTTCTTGTCGTTCTCGGGCAGCTCGAAGAGCCTGCCTTCCTGCAGTGCGTCGAGTATCGTATCCATGGTCAGTCTCCCTCGAAGCGCCTGATAAACCAGCGCTTGACTTTGTGGGTGATCGTCGAATAGAGGACGAGGAAACCGGCGATCCACACCCAGTAGATGCCGGGAAGCGGCACGAGGCCCAAGTACCCGGCCAGGGGCGAGTACGGCAGGATCACGCCGGTCGCCGCGATCAGGAGGGTCGCCAGCAGCATGGGCGCCGAGGCCCTGCTCTGGACGAAGGGGATCCGCTTGGTGCGGATGATGTGCACGATCAAGGTTTGCGTCAGCAGGGATTCGACGAACCAGCCGGTCTGGAAGAGGCTGGCCAGGGAATCCCTGGCAGCCGCGCCGAGGCCCGGATCGAGCCAATGCCGCGCGCCGAAGAAGAACCACATCAGCGCGAAGGTGGCGTAGTCGAAGAGCGAGCTGATCGGCCCGATCGACACCATGAAGCGCTTGATGTTGCGGATATCCCAGGAGACCGGCTTGGCGACCAGCTCCGGATCGACGCTGTCCATGGGGATGCCCGTCTGCGAGAGGTCGTAGAGGAAGTTGTTCGCCAGGATCTGCAGGGGCATCATCGGAAGGAAGGGCAGAAGGATGCTGGCGCCGAGCATGCTGAACATGTTGCCGAAATTCGAGCTGGAGCCCATGCGGATGTACTTGATGATGTTCGCGAAGATCTTGCGCCCTTCGATGATCCCCTCCTCGAGCACGAGAAGGCTCTTCTCCAGAAGGACGATGTCCGCCGAGTCCTTGGCGATGTCCACGGCGGAGTCCACCGAGATTCCCACGTCGGCGGCCTTGAGGGCGGCGGTGTCGTTGATGCCGTCCCCCATGTAGCCCACGACGTTGCCCTGCCGGCGCAGCTCGTGGACGATCTGCTCCTTCTGCGCGGGCGTGAGCTTGTAGAAGAGGGCGTTTTTCGCCACCGCCGCGGCGAAATCCTCACGGCCCAGGGCGGCCAGCGAGCCGCCGGACACGGCCTCGGAGGCGTCGATCCCCACCTCCGCGCAGACCTTCTGGCTGACGAGGCCGTTGTCGCCGGTGAGCACCTTGACCCCGACCCCAGCGGCGCCCAGGAGCCGCACCGCCTCGGTGGCCGACTCCTTGGGCGGGTCCATGAAGGCGATGTAGCCGAGAAGGATGAGCTGGCTCTCGTCGGCCGTGGTGTAGGAGGTCTTCTCCCTGGGGAACTCGCGGTACGCGATGCCCAGGACGCGGAAGCCTTCGCGGTTGAGCTTTTCGGTCTCCTCGAAGAGGTCGGCGCGGATCATGTCGATGAGGGGGAATATCTCCTCGTCGATCTGGTAGTAGGCGCAGGACTGGTATATCTCCTCCACCGCGCCCTTGCAGATGAGGACGTTGTCGCCCTCGTACTCGACCACGACGGACATGCGCCTGCGCTGGAAATCGAAGGGCCGCTCGTCGATGGGCTTGCACTCGGCGGTGTCGAGGTCGACATACTCGAGCACGGCCCGGTCCAGCAGGTTTTTAAGCCCCGTCTGGAAGTAGCTGTTCAGGTAGGCGTAGTTGAGGACCTCCTCGCTGGTGTTGCCGATGATGTCCACGTGGTGCTCCAGGACGACGCGGTCCTGGGTGAGGGTGCCGGTCTTGTCCGTGCACAGTATGTTGATCGCGCCGAGGTTCTGGATGGAAGGCAGCTTCTTGACGATGACCTTTTTGCCGGCCATCACGAGGGCGCCCTTGGCCAAGTTCACCGTGACGATCATGGGGAGCATCTCGGGCGTGAGGCCGACGGCGACGGACAGGGCGAAGAGGAGTGCCTCGACCCAGTTGCCCTTGGTGAGGCCCACCGTCGCGAAGACCAGGGACACCATGATGAGCATGGTGCGGATCATGAGCCAGGTGAAGGAGCGGATGCCCTTGTCGAAGCTGGTCTCGGCGCGCTTTTCGACGAGTTTGGCGGAGAGGGCGCCGAAGATGGTCAGCGCACCGGTGTTCACCGCGATGCCGCGGGCGGTGCCGCTCGTAACCGTGGTGCCCATGAAACAGGCGTTTGAAAGATCCAGGGCTGCGGCGGGGGCCGTGGCCGGCGCGGCGGCGTTTTTTTCGACCGGCAGGGACTCGCCCGTGAGCATCGATTCGCCCACGAAGAAGTCTTTGGCCTGGACCAGGCGCAGGTCGGCGGGGACGATCGAACCCGCCTGGAGGAGGACGATGTCGCCGGGCACCACCTCCGACATGCGGATCTCGAGCTCGGCGCCATCCCTGATGACATAGGTCCGGGATTGCACGCGCTTGCCCAGCGCCTCGACTTCCTGGGCGGATCGGCGGTCGAGCACGAAGGAGAGGCCGAGGCTCAGCGCCACCATGGCGCCCACCACGATCGAGGAACGGTACTCGCCGACGACGGCGGAGATGCCGGCGATGGCGAGGAGCTGCACGACAAGAGGACTTTTCAGGCGGTCGAGGATGTCCAGGAGAAATCCCTGTTTCCGCGCTTTGGCGAGTTCGTTCGGACCGTACTTGGCCAGGCGGTGCGAGGCTTCGTCGGCGGCCAGGCCCCGCGCGCCCGACTCCAGCGAGGCGTACAGCTCCTCGAAGGGAAGGGAGCACAGTTCGATCAGGCGCTTTTCGTTTTCCTTGAGCGCCTTATCCAGGGCCGGCGACACCTTGTCGCGGACCGAGAGGACTTGCTGTGATAATTTAGCCATAGTTCACCTCTGGGATAGCCGAGGCGAATGCCGGTTCACCGCCGGCGACGGATTCAGGCGCCGGGAGCCGGGAGGGTTCGCCACGGGAAGGGATCTTCGGGCCCAGGGCCCGAAAGGATGCGGATCGCCGAGCTATGACTATGGCTGCTCTCCGAACCGTTCATGGCTACCTCCTTTTCCTAGAGTAGTGGAAGCCGCGCTGACGGCGGCTCCGACGTGAAAGTATGTGCCAATAGGCAGCGAGGCGCAAGCGCCTCGGAAGAAAAAGCGCATAAAAAAAAGACCACCCGGGGGGCGGTCTTTTCCATGAAAAGAGCGACGGTCAGGAGACTCTGGTCTTGTGCCGGTTGAGTCTTCTCTTCTTCTTTCTCTTGTGCGTCGCTATCTTCTTAAGCTTGCGTTTTCTACCACAGGGCACGACGGTTCTCCTTGGTTACGTTTGTTGCGGGTTGACCCTCGTTCAGCCGCGCAACAACGGAGATAGTACACGCGTGTGCCGTGATCGTCAATAGACCGAACGGGACGATCGCGGGGCGGATTTTTTGCTATTTCTTACCCTGGCCGGGTTTTTTCCTTATGGTGAGGCGGTCGATGACGATATTCACCTCGGCCACGAGGATGCCGGTGAATCGTTCGATGTTGTCGACGATGTATTCCTGGAGGGAATGGGCGTTGGAGGCCATCTTTGTGCCGTAGGGCACCTCGAGCACCACGGTGATGCGGTAGCCCTGGGTGTCGTCGCGGATGGCGAGCCTGCGCACCTTGACCGAGCTGTCGAATTCGTCGACGCAGTGGACGACCATCTGGGAGAGGGCGGCTTCGGAGATGGCCACCCTGCCCCGCTTAGTGTACTCGGGGCGGACGACGGCCTTCTCGTATATTTTGGGCAGGGAGGCGCCCGAGCCGAAGCTTCGCTTCAGGAAGACGCGGACTGAGTCGTAGAAAATGGAAGGATAGTTGCGGCGGATCTCCAGGGCCGGCACGGGGATGACGTGCTTGCCCTCGATCTGGCGCGACTGCATGGCCTTTTCGATCTCTTCCTTGGTGGCGATGTCCTCTATCTTGATGACCTTGAAGGGCTGGGGGATCTGGAGGCGTTCGCAGATGCGCAGGACCATCTTCTCGCTGGTGCCGATGACGAGTATCTTGCGGAACTTGTCGCGCTGGAGGGCTTTGGCCACTTCGTCGCGGTGGGCTTTCTCGTGGAAGAGGGCGGTCTTGACGGCGCCGAGGTAGAGGGCTTCCTTCTTGGCGGACTTGCCGGCGATGATCTGGTCGTCGTGGAGGAGGAGGCCGGCGTCGATGGTCATCTCGATGCCGTATTTCTGGGCGACGAGCTTTGCCCGGAAGCTTTTCCCCGTGCCGGTCGATCCGACCAGGGCGTAGACCCTGACGCCTCGGATCAGCCAGAACAGGGAGTTAAAGAGTCTCATCATTGATGCCGACACTATACTTTCCCCGGCGGCGCCGCGTAAAGAGTCGCGCAGGGAGGCGAGGAGGTCGAGTTCGCGAGCGAGGAGGGGCGCCGCCTTGCCTTGGCCCGCCAGGGCGGCGAGGTCGCGCGGAAGCCAGAGGCGGCGGGCGGTGGGATCGACGCCCTTGGGAAAGTGCGAGAGCGGTGCGCTGCCGAGAAGGACGAGGAGATCGCCCGGCTCGGCGGCGGCCGCAAAGTCGGCCAGGGTTCGGTAGCGCTGGGGGTCGGGGAGGAACTTCATCCGGCCCCGCGGATCGAGGATGAAGCCGGGCTGGATGGCGACGCGGCACGAGGGTTCTGGCGCGGCGGCCGACGGCGAGGGCGCGGAAGGCGGCGGAGGCGCGGCGAAGCCCAGAGCGGCGAGGGTCTGGCCTATCGAGCTTTCGAGGGCCGAAGCGGAGGCCAGACCGCGCAGGGGGCTGTCCCAGAGCGACGGGGCTTGCGCCGGGTCGCGGGCCGCGTAGAAGAGGCCGCGCTCGTCGAAGAGAAGGAGGCTCCAGGCGAGGGGCGCCTGGGGCGCGCCTCCGGCGCGGAGGCCCCGCGGGAGCGCGGCCGTCGACGGAGCGGCGGAGGACGCGGCGAAAGGGGCCCCGTGGGGGGCGGCGCCGCCCGCGCGCGGGCGGCGCCGCCTCGCGTCGACCCACTGCCAGGCGAAGGCCCCTCCCAGCATGAGGTAGAGCAGACCGCCCGACACGAAGCCCCAGACAGCGGTGCTCGCCGCCAGGGCGGCCCAGGCGGTCAGCGCCGCGTGGAGGAAGAGCACCGAAACCATGAGGCCCAGGCTTCGCTTGAGCGCAGGCAAGCTCTCCTCCCCCAGCTCGAGGCCTCTGACCTGATGCCCCATGTAGGCCTTGAGCGCCTCCTGCGGCAGGAAAAGCAGTATGGCCATCGAAACCGCCACGATGCCTTCCATCACCGCCGGCTTCAGCCGGAAGAAGAGCTGGTTCCGCAGCGCCAGCGAAAGGCCTCCCATCGCCGCGAGGAGCAAGGTATCGGCCGCGATGAAGAGGTCCGCCTTCCTTTCCCTCGCGAAGCTGATCGCGAAGTCGATGACGCCGATGCCGAGACCGACGAAGAGGCCTATCGTCTCCCCGAACACGAGGTCGGCGAGGATGTATGCCAAGAGGGGAATGAAGCCCGTGGCCAAGGTCTTGAGCAAGCTGAGCGCGTTCACGCCCGAAAAGATACTCAATTCAGGCGCGCCGGCGCAATCCGCGCGCGAGATTTTATAGAAACGCCGCGGCCGAGTGTCGTATACTGATAGTGCGCCCGGCTATCGCCGCGAGCGACTGGAAGGAGCGAGCAATGTCCATGATATACCACCCGGCAACGAGCATCGACATCGGAGATCCCGAAATACTCCCCCTGGACGGCAAGAAGCTGCCCTCGCGGGAGGAAGTGGCGGCGGCCGCATCCACGATGATCCTGTCGGCCTCGGGCTGGCGCAAAGTCTTCGCCGCCCACGCCGAAGGAGACGAGGTCGCCTCCTGGGCCGCCAGCCCCACGCCCGACGACTCGCTCTCGCCCAGGATTTCCTCCGCCGACGCGGTGATCGCCGCCCTGGCGGCCAAAGCCTTCGGCGACCTCATCCTGAGCCAGGGCCACGCCGCGCATGCCAGCGCCGCGCGCGCGGCTCCCGGGCACGTCGCGCCGGGGCGGCCGGCCGTCCTCCTCGGCATCGACGCGCGCCCCACGGGGCCCGCCCTCGCCGACATCTTCACGCGCGTCCTCATCGGCATGGGCATCGAGCCGCGCTACTGCTTCATCATCGCCGCCCCGGAGATCATGGCCTTCGCGGGCACCGCTGGCAGGTTGCCGGCGGACGACGCCCGCCGAGTCGAGGGCTTCGCCTACATCTCGGCGAGCCACAACCCTCCCGGCCACAACGGCGTCAAGTTCGGCCTGGCCACGGGCGGAGTGATCAGCGCCGCGCAGATCGCCCCCCTGGTCGCCGCCTTCAAGGCCTCCGTCGCCGGCGAGGATCCCGCGGGCGAGGCTCTCCGCCTCGTCGCCGCCGCCGACGAGGAATCGGTCGCGCTCTGCTTCGAGGCCTGCGCCTCCTGGAAGCGCCAGGCGATCTCGGCCTACACTCTCTTCACCCACGAGGTCATCACCGGCGAATCGGCCCTGGAGGATCAGGCGGCCTTTCTGGACCAGCTGGCCGAAAGCTGCGCGCGGCGTCCCCTGGGCATCCTGGCCGAGTTGAACGGATCGGCGCGGGCCCTCTCCATCGACCGCGACTTCTTCGAAGGCCTCTCGATCAGGGCGAAATTCTTCAACGACCAGCCGCGGCTCTTCGGGCACCGCATCGTCCCCGAGGGAGCCTCGCTCAACCTCTGCATGCGCCTCTTGGCCGAAGCGCGCGAGCGCGACCCCTCCTTCCAGCTGGGCTATGTCCCCGACTGCGACGGCGACCGCGGCAACCTCGTTTTCTTCGACAAGGCGCAGAACCGCGCCCGCATCCTCGAGGCGCAGGAAGTCTTCTCCCTCTCCTGCCTGGCCGAGCTGGCGGGCCTCGCGCGCGCCGGCCGGACCGAAAAGCTCGCCGTCGTGGTGAACGACGCCACGAGCATGCGGATCGAGCGCATCGCCGGACGCTTCGGCGCCGCCGTGTTCCGCGCCGAGACGGGCGAGGCCAACGTCGTCAGCTTGGCCGAATCCCTGCGCGCCGCTGGCTGGACGGTGCGCATCCTGGGCGAAGGCTCGAACGGCGGCACCATCACCCACCCCTCCCGCGTGCGCGATCCCCTGTCGACCCTCGGCGCGATGATCCGCCTCCTCCGCCTTCCGGACTGGCCGGATTCGCCCAGCCTCTTCAGGCTCTGGCTGCGCGCCTGCGGCGACGAGGCTTCCTTCTCGCCCGACTACGACCTGGCCGACGTGATCGCCACCCTGCCCGCCTGGGCCACCACCAGCGTTTTCGAGGACAGGGCCGCCCTCCGCGTGGCAACGGCCGACAAGGTCGTGCTCAAGGCGAAATACCGCGACATTTTCCTGGCCGAATGGGAGGCTCGCCGGAAGGAGCTCGGCGCGAAGTACGGCATCGCGGGCTGGAAGGCCTTCGCGACGCTCGGCATCGCCGAGTGCGAGGTGGGCGAGGACTTCGCCGCCTCGGGCTCGGGCGGCCTGCGGATCCAGTTCCTCGACCAGGTCGGCGAACCCAAGGCCTTCATCTGGATGCGCGGCTCGGGCACCGAGCCCGTCTTCAGGATCATGGCCGACATCGACGGGGGCTCGCCCAGGGACGAGGAATATTTCCTCGCCTGGCACGCCGCCATGGTGCGCGCCGCCGACCGCTAGGGCGCGCCGCCAGAGGGACGGAGCGCCGCGCTTCAGGAGCCGCAATGCGCGCGGCTTGTGCAAGCCGGCCCCTTCGTGTACGATGGGTTTCGACAAGGAGTATTAGGGATGGGTATTCGCGGAGAGCTTTTTTCGACGAGATTCGCCTGCGACGGCAGGACGTATTTTTTCAACGTGAAGCAGAACAGGAACGGCGACGTATTCCTGAGCATCGTCGAGAGCAAGCCCAGCGAAGGCGAAAGCTTCGACCGGCGTTCCATCGTCGTGTTCGGCGATCAGATGGAGGGCTTCCTCAAGTCCTTCCAGTCGGCGCTGAAATTTATCGACAAGACCGGCAACAAGGTCGCCCCCGATCCCACCGCCTATTCCCGCCGCGACGGCGACGATGACGACGGCGAACGGCCCTTCCGCCGCCCCGACTCCCGCGCTCGACCCGATTCCCGCCCCCGCTCGGAGCCCTACGCCCGTCCCGAGCCCCGCGCCCGCCGCGACGGCGAAACGCCCCGCGAAGGCAGGACCTCTTCCTTCCGCGAGCGCGAACCTTCCGAACACAAGCAGGCGCGGCGCATCATCGTGAAGTCGGGTCCCTCGGGCAGGCCCGGTTCGACCTCGGGCCGCCCCGCCTACGGAGCCAAGCCCGGCGCTTCCAAATATGCGGACAAGGCCGGCAAAGCCCCCGCCGGAAGCCATGGCGGCGACAAGCCCGTCAAGCGCATCGTCGTCCGCAAAACCAAGAAGCAGGATTCCGAAGACTGACCGATACCGACCGCTAGGTCACGGAAAAGCCGGGTCTCGCCCAGAGCGAGGGCCCGGCTTTTTTTATCGCCGCGCGGTGGGCCGCCGTCGGATAGCCCTTGTGGCGGGCGAAGCCGTACTCGGGCTCGAGGGCGTCCAGCCTCAGCATGACGCGGTCCCTGGCCACCTTGGCCAGGATCGATGCCGCCATGATGGGCGCGAGGAGGCTGTCGCCCGCGATGAGGGCATAGGTCGGCGCGCCCAAGTCGGGCAGCCTGTTGCCGTCGACGACGGCGAGGGCCGGTGAGGCGGAGAGGGCGCCGAAGGCCCGCTCCATCGCCAGGAGGCTCGCGTTGAGGATGTTGAGGTCGCCGATCTCGTCGCAGGTCGCCCAGGCGATCGCCCAGTCGAGGGCCCGCTCCACGATGACATCGTAAGCCTTCTCCCGGCGCGCGGGGCTCAGGGCCTTGGAGTCGCCCAGGAGGGCGAAGGGAAAGTCCTCGGGCAGGACGACGGCGGCGGCGCAGACCGGCCCGGCCAGGGGGCCCCTCCCCGCCTCGTCGATTCCGCAGAGCTCGGGCATCCTGAAACGAAATCCGGGGAGGTCGGCTTCCCGCAACACGCGCCGCGCCGTCATTTTACTTTTTTCCGCGCGCCGTTCATCGCCGCGGGGGAAAGCGGAACGCGCCCGCGCGCGGGGATAGCGCCCGACAGCGCGTCCAGCCCCGCCTTGAGGCAGGCCGGGGCGTAGTGGTAGACGGCCACCGAGGCCGCCGCCCAGGCGTCGGCGCCCGCGGCGTGGGCGGGTGACAGCACCGAGACGATGGCGACGGGCACGCCCGAGTCGCGCGCGGCGGCCGCGAACTCGAGGCCGGCCGCGTTCGCCACGCAGACTATCGCGCCCGAGCATCCCCGCAGGTTTTCCCTGAAGGCGGCCAGCTCCGCCGGGGCGGCGCGGTCCTCGGGCCGGTAAGAGAATTGGAAGGACGCGGCGTCAGGGTAGGTCTTCCTGCCCAGGGAGAGGAAAGTGTCGAAGGGGCCGGCGATCAGCACCCTGCCCTGCGGCCGGAAGGGCAGCCTTCCCCTGGGCCCGAGCGGCGAAACGCTGCGCCGCGCCAGGTCCGCGAAAAAAGCCTGCGCCGCCGGGTCGGGCAGCGCGGCGGCCACCGCGGGAGGATTCGGCACGAGGCCCTTGGCGCCCAGGGGCCGCAGGTACCGAAGCTTGAGCGCGAGCACGCGGCCGGCCGCCTCCTCCACCCTCGCCCTGAAGGCCGCGTCGCCCCTGTACGAGGCCAGGAGCCCCTGCCAGAGCGGGCCTTCCAGGGTGGGCGCCGAGGAGAGGAGGAGCATGTCGTTGCCGGCCATCAGGGCGGCACGGCAGGTCTCCAGGATGGAATTCCGCCCCAGGGCGCCGACCATGTAGAGATCGTCCGTGATCACCGTCCCGCGGTAGCCGAGCCGCGAGCGCAGGTAGTCCTTCAGCATTACGGGCGAGAGCGATGCCGGCTCGCCGTCGCCCGCGACCTTCGGGAAGGCCAGGTGCCCGCTCATCATGGCGGGGACGCCGGCCCTGGCCAGGCTGGCGAAGGGCGCCAGCTCGCGGCGGAGGAAGGTCGCCTGGTCCACGTCTATCACGGGCAGGGAGCCGTGCGAATCCTTGGGCGTCGCCCCGTGCCCGGGATAGTGCTTGGCGGTGGGGATCACGCCGGCGGCCAGGGAGCCGCGGGCGTAGGCCAGGCCAAGCTTCGAGGCGAGGGCGGGCTCGTCGGAGAAGGCGCGCGGCCCGATGATGACGCTGTCGGGGTCCGTGGCGAGGTCCACGTCGGGCGCGAAGTTCATCGTTATGCCCAGCGCGCGCAGCTCTCTTCCTATATGATAGCCCGCGTCGTAGGCGTCCCTTGCCGAGCCGGTGGCGCCGATGGCCATGTTGCCGGGCGACTCCGAGGTCCTGCCCTTGACGTGGCGGATCCAGCCGCCCTCCTGGTCGGTGGCGAAGAGGACGGGAAGGGCCTTTCCCCTCGCGAGGGCGCGCTTCTGGATCGAGGCGATCGCCCCGGCGAGGGTGGTGGTGTCCTCGGCGTTCCAGCCGAAGATCTTGACGCCGCCCATGCCGAAG
>JAJTBU010000414.1 GCA_021286735.1 bacterium | reverse complement strand
GGGGGAGGAAGCCCTCGTGGGAGGGCTCGAGAAGCCCGAGACCCTGGCGCGCAGCCTCTGCGCCGAGGCCGGCATAGCTTTCGCGGAAGCGGGCGGGGAAGAGCCTGCCGGATCGGACCGGCACGCCGAGCGGGACCGGGCGGACGAACCGGGCCGCGGCCGCGAAGGCCGGAAGGCGCGCGTCACGATCGACGGCGTCGACCTGAGCGAGGTGATCCGCAAGGCCCTGGACGTGGCGAAGTTCTTCGGGAGCGACGGAGCCTTCGAAAATGCCGATGAGCAGGCCCGGCGCGCCGACGAGAAAGCGCGCCGCGTCGACGAAAAGCTGCGCCGGGCCGACGAGCGCTTGAGGCGCGTGGACGAGAAGCTGCGCGGCCTCGACCGGATCTTCGAAGCCGGTGGCGACGAAGATGACGACGTGGAGGGGGAAGGCGGCGGCGATCGCCACCGGATCACGCTGGACAACATCCCCGCCGGGCTGGTCAAGGCCATCGACTGCCAGGCGAGATCCTCCGACATCGAACTCTTCCTGACGGACTCAAGGCTCTCGGTCTACGCCGAGGGCGACGAAAAGCCCGGCGTTCGAATAACCGCGGGCGATTCGGGCGTCCTCGAGATCAGGACGAGCGCGGGCTCGCGAGAGCCTGGATCGCTCAGGATCGGCGTGCCGGTCAGCGTCGACTCGATCGCGCTGCGGACGGCCTCGGGCGACATCGCCGTCGAGGACGCCGCCGGCGACCTCGAGCTTCAGACCGCCTCCGGCGACATCGCGGTGGAGCGCTGCTCGGGTGACCTGCGGGTCAAGACGGCCTCTGGCGACATCGATCTCGCGGGATGCTCAGCCGCCATCGAGGCTGAGAGCGCTTCGGGCGACATCACCCTCTCCCTCGACGAGCAGTGCGACAGCGCGTCGCTGTCCAGCAAATCGGGCGACCTGACGCTCGCCCATCCCGAGGATTTCGACGCGGCCCTCCGCTGCGCGACGGTTTCGGGCGACATCGAGATCGACGGCGAGGGCGTCGGTTCAGGCAGCTACCGCCTCGGGGCCGGGCTCGCTCCGGTAAGGCTCAGCACCATCTCGGGCGACATTCAGATCAGGAAAGCCTGACGAGGAGGGCGGCCTCGCGGCCGCCCTCCTCGGCGCTTTCGCGCCTTCAGCGTAGAAGAATTTCAGATATAGCCCATCGCCTTGGCCTTGGCGGTCAGCTCGGCCCTGAAGTCGGGCTTGGCCACGGCTATCAGCTCCTTGGTGCGCTCGCGCACCGTCTTGCCGCGCAAGCGGGCGATGCCGTACTCGGTAACGACGTGGTCCACCAGGCTGCGGTGCAGGGTGACGGCCGAGCCTTCGGGGAGCATGGGGACGATGGTCGAGACCGTGCCGTTCTTGGCCGTGGAGTAACAGGCGATGATGCTCTTGCCCTTGCCGTCGAAGCCGGCCACGGCCCCCGTCGCGGTATCCGCCTGGCCTCCCGTGCCGGAGTACTGGTTGGGGCCGATGCTCTCGCTGGCCACCTGGCCGGTGAAGTCCACGGAGATGCAGGTGTTGATGGAGACCATCTTGGAGTTCTGCGCCACCACCGACGGGTCGTTGGTCCAGCGCCCGCGCTGGAACTCCACCGCCACATT
>JAJTBU010000413.1 GCA_021286735.1 bacterium | reverse complement strand
TTGGGTGGCACCGCGCCCGGCGACTTTTCCGCCGCGGCGGGCGCTGGCGCGGCGGCAGGCGCGGCCCCAGCCAGCGCCGCCTTGGCCAGGTGCACGCCCCTGTATTCGTCGTAGTTCCGCCACAGGCCGCCCGAGCCCTTCGCGAGCGCCCTGAGCGCCTGATCGGCGAACTTGCCCGCCACGAAAGGATAGGGATAGAGTTCGTATTCCCTGAAGAAGCGATAGTAATCGGACTTGAACCCGCCGGCGCCCTCGGCGACGACCGAGATCGCGTCGGGGGGCAGGGCCTGGACGTAGTGCCCCGGATATCCGTCGTACGAGAACACCGAGAACTTGCCGATCTTCGCGTCGAGCGAAAAATCCGCGCGGGCGGCGAAGAGGCCGGTGATTTTCTCCGAATGCGTCACGATATAGCGCGCGTCGAGGAGGGAGAACCGCGCCGGCCAGGACTCGGGATCGACGACCGAATAGATGCGCTCCGCCTCCGGGTCGACCGGATTTTGCGAGTAGGAGCTCTGGAGATAGGTGGCGGCCCTCGCCATCATGCTCGAGCCGTAGTGGATGCCCTCCGAGGTCGGGTGCCCCGTGAAGAGGGACAGGTTCTCGAAGCCCCGCTCCGAGCCGAAATCCTTGTTGTCGCGCTGGTCCTGCTTTTCCCAGAGGAAACGTCCGTCGTCCACCGCGCCGCGATAGCGCTCGCCCAATTCCTGCAAGGCGGGCCACTCCGTCCGCGCCTCGTAGCCTGAATAGTTCCACCGGAACCAGGACGGCGCGTTCCTGGCCATGAAGGGCACCGCCGCGCAGAGCACCGCCGCGAGGAGGAAACCCGCGGCCGAGGGAAGCGCCGTGTCCAGGCCAAGGAGGCCGCGCCCGCGCGCGGCGCCCTTGCCGCCGGGCTCCCGCATGCCGAGGCGGGCGAGGAGGCGCTCCGCGATGACGGCCAACCCGATCGCGCATACGAGGAGGGCCGTGGGCACGAAACGGATATCGGGCATCCCGAGGCCGGGCGCGGCATAGAACAGGAAGGCGCAGGCTGCCAGGGCGTAGAGGGCGAAGGCCATGAAGGAGCGAAGCTCTCTGCCGGCCCTTCTCGCGCAGGCGATGGCCAGGAAGACCGCCGCCAGAGGGGCCCAGACCCATGCCTGGGTTTGCTGCGCGAAATCCTTGAGCGAGGAGAAGCGCCAGATCATGCTTATCGGCTGCGCCCAGGCGCGCGTGGTCGCCATGGGCAGGAGCCAGAAGGCCATCGTGAGGAAGGCCGTCACATAGGTGATGATGACGCGGAGCGTGATCTCCGAGGCCGCCGGGGCGGCCGCCGCGCTCCCATCGCCGCCAGCGCGATTCCTTCCGCCCTTGCCGCGCCGCTTCCCGAAGAGCTGGGGCGCGAGGCCGAAGATCGCGAAGAAGGGCAGGAAGAAGGCCGGCATGAAGACGAAAAAGTGGCAGAGGCCGATGAGCCCGAGGAGGAAGCCCGAGCGGATGCCCCGGCTGACGCCGCGCGGCGCGCCGCCCTTGCCGCCCCTCAGGTCATCGAAGACCGAGGCGACGAGGAGGGGAAGGAGGGCGATCCCCCAGGAGAAGGAGAACTCGCCGGCGAAGGTGGAGAGCCAGTTGCCGCCGAAGATAGAA
>JAJTBU010000412.1 GCA_021286735.1 bacterium | reverse complement strand
GTTCGTGAGGAACATGGTCATCAGCAGCTTCCGGCCCTTGAAGCGGTAGCGGGAGAAGGCGTAGGCGGCGAGCACCGACACGGTGAGCGAGATCACCGTGGTCATCGTCGCGACCGCGAGGCTGTTGGCCATGGGCTTCAGGAAATTGAATTCCGTGAAGAGCTTGCGGTAGGACTCGATCGAGAACGTTTTGGGCCAGTAGGTGACCGTCTCGCCGTAGAGCTCGCTTTCGGGCTTCACCGAGGTCACGAAGGTCCAGTAGAAGGGAAAGAGGAGAAAGGCGAGCATGGCGGCGAGGCCGAGATAGAAGAAGATCGTCGCCGGAAGGCTCCGTTTGCCGCGGCTCATAGCTTGCCCTCCTGGTTCCTGAAGATGTTGCGCAGGTAGAGCGCGGCCACCGTGGCGAGGAGGAGCGTGAGCATGATCGACATCGTCGACGCGTAGCCGAGGTTGAGGGAGTTGCCCTTGTTGAAGATGTAGACCGACAGGGTCTGGGACGAATAGGCCGGCCCGCCCTCGGTCATGTTGAAGATGACGTCCACCGAGTTGGCGACCCAGATGACGCGCAGCAGGGTGGTGACGAAGATGACGCCCTTGAGCGAGGGAACCGTTATGCGGAAGAAGCGCTGCAGGCCGCTCGCGCCGTCAACGTCGGCGGCGTCGTACAGCTCGTCGGGGATGCCCTGGAGGCCCGCCAGCAGCATGATGGCGAAGAAGGGAATGCCCTGCCACACGATGGTCAGGATGACCGCGGGAAAGGCGGTCGACTCCTGGGCCAGGAAGGGTATCTTGTCGTGGATGAGGCCGAGCTTGAGCAGGAAGTCGTTGAGCACGCCGTAGTTGCCGTCGAAGATCCACCGCCACATCAGGCCGATGAGGACGCCGGGCGTCACCCAGGGGATGAGGCTCACGGAGCGCACGATGCCGCGCCCCACGAAATTCTGGTTGAGGAGAAGGGCGAGCGCGAAGCCGAACACGAACTGGAGGCCCACGCCGAAGCCCACCCACAGGATCGTCTTGAGGGTCGCGCGCCAGAACAGCGGATCGGCGAGCACCGCCGCGTAATTCTTGAGGCCGATGAAGCCTATGCTCCTGGGCCGCCGCAGGTCGTAGTTCTGGAAGCTCATCGCGATCGCGTTGAGCGCGGGGACGAAGACCACGGCCAGCACGACGGCGAGGGCCGGCGCGACGAGGAGATAGGGCCAGATGGTGGTTTTACGCTGCATTGCTAGCATCGATCGATTACCTTTGTCCGTCCGCCTCGGGGGGCCAGGGGCGCGGCAGCGCCCCTGGCTCCCGTCGAACGGGCGAAAAGCGAAGAATGGTGAGGCTTACTTGCCCCAGAGCCCAGTCTGGAGCTGCTTCATGGCCTCGGCGGCCGAAAGCTTGCCGGTGAGGGCGGCGGCGACCGTGTTCGGCCAGATGTTGCGGATCCGCTCGGTGGTGGTATCGAGGATCGGGAGGATGCCGGCGTAGGGAGCGCCCTCGATGGACACTTTCATGAACCTGTTGTTCTGGAAGAAGGGCAGTTCCTTGACCGTCTTGCTGACGGGGACGTTGCCGGTGACCGTGCACCAAGTCTCCTGGCCCTTGCCCGCCGCAAGGTAGGCCAGCCACTCGAAGGCGGCGTCCT
>JAJTBU010000411.1 GCA_021286735.1 bacterium | reverse complement strand
CTCGGCGAGCGCTCGCCCGCCGTCGGCCAGCCGGTTTCCGAAGTCAGGCTGCCCGAGGACTGCCTCCTCGTCGCCATCATCCGCGACGAGATCGTGTCGCTGCCGAGGGGGCGAACCGTGCTCAAGCGCGGCGACAGGGTCTTCGCGATGGCGCGCCGCAGCGCGGCGCCCGCGCTGCGGCGCGCCTTGCTGGGGGACGAAGTATGACGCATATCCCGGAAGCCTGGAGGCAGGCGAGGCATGTCGCCGCGGGTGTCGCCGCGGAACTCGCGCTGGCCTTGGGCTTGTGCGCCCTGGGCATACTCATCTGCGTGGTTGTAGGCGCAGTCCTATGAACGTTTCGCGGAAATGGCGGGATCTCGGCATCATCCTGCATCATACGGGGACGATCCTGATCGGCTTTTCGCCCCTCTACCTCGTTCCTATGCTCACCTCAGTAGTTTGCGCGGAATATCCCGTGGCCATCGATTTCGCGATAAGCTTCGGCGCCACCCTCACCATCGGCGCCGGCTTGGCTTTCCTCTTTCCTTCGGGGCACCGGCCCGGCTGGCTGCACGGCATGGTCACCGCCGGAGTCTCCTGGCTCGCCGCCATGGCCTGCGCCGCGCTGCCATACTGGCTGTCGGGGCATTACCTCTCCTATCTCGACGCCATGTTCGATGTCATGAGCGGCCTGACCACGACGGGGCTCACGCTCATCCAGGACCTCGACCATGCGGCGAACGGCCTCAACATGTGGCGCCACATCCTGACCTTTGTCGGCGGCCAGGGGATCATCGTGCTGGCGCTCGCCCTCTTCGTGGATGGATCGGGCGGGGGATACGGCTTCTACGTCGGCGAGGGGAAGGATGAACGCCTCTTCCCCAGCGTCATGAATACCGCAAAATCGATCTGGAGAATAAGCATCCTCTACCTCGTCATCGGAACGCTGGCCCTGTGGATAGCCGGCATCTTCATCGGCCTTGCCCCCGGACGGGCCTTCCTTCACGGGCTCTGGATATTCATGGCGGCCTGGAGCACGGGCGGGTTCGCCCCGATGTCCCAGAACGTGCTCTATTACCACAGCGCTCTCTACGAGGGCATAATGACGGTGTTTTTCATCATCGGGTCGTTCAACTTCGCCCTCCACGCGGCGGCCATGCGCGGCAACAGGAAGGAACTCGTAAAGAACATCGAGGTGGTGTCATTCGGCACGACGCTCTGCATCACCACGATCCTGTGCTGCTGGGGACTCGCCAGGCTCGGCGTCTATCCCGACGCCGTCGCCTTGATTCGGAAAGGCTTTTACCAACTCGTCTCCGCCCACACGACGACAGGCTTCATGACGATCTACGCCCGGCAGTTCCACACCGAGTGGGGCGACCTGGCCGTCCTGGCCGTCATCATCGCGATGATGATCGGCGGAAGCGCCTGTTCTACGGCCGGAGGCATGAAGGGACTTCGGGTCGGCATCCTCTTCAAGGCGATCGTGCAGGATACGAAACGCCTCCTCAGGCCGAGCGCGTCGATCTCGGTGCAGAAATACCACTACCACGGGACCAAGGTCCTCGGCGAGCAGCAGGTGAGGAGCGCGGCCCTCGTCGTGCTCATGTACGTCGGCTTGTTCGCCTTCGTCACGGTGGCTGGCTGCATGGCGGGTTT
>JAJTBU010000410.1 GCA_021286735.1 bacterium | reverse complement strand
CTTCATCTCCGCGCGCCGCACGGGCTTCTCCCCCGCGCGGCGGAAGGCGGCGGGGGAGGGCGGCCCGGAGGGCGCCGCAGCGGCGGCCGCCGCGAACTCGGCAGGCGCCGCCGGAGGCCTCGGCGACGGCTACGCCGGCCTCTTCGACGAGTACCGCCGCAGCCTCAGGCTCTACAACGCGGTGGACTTCGACGACCTCATAGCCATGCCGCTCGAGATCATGTCGGCGTTTCCGGAATCGGCCAACGCGCTCCGGCGCCGCTTCCGCTACGTGATGATCGACGAGTTCCAGGACACCTCGCTGCAGCAGTACGAGCTCGTCAACGCCTTCGCCGGGCGCAACGTCTGCGCGGTGGGCGACGACGACCAGTCCATCTACTCCTGGCGCGGCGCCAATTTCGGCAACATCGAGAAGTTCGAGCGCGACCATCCCGGCATCGTCGAGATAAAGCTCGAGCGCAACTATCGCTCAACGTCGACGATCCTCGACGCGGCCAACGCTTTAATATCGCACAACGTCAAGAGGAAGAAGAAGAACCTCTGGTCGCCGGGAAACAAGGCGGGCGTGCCCATCGTGATCGACGAGCTGGAGGACGAGCTCGACGAGGCGGAGCACATCGTCTCGCGCATGAAGAAGCTGCGCATCTCCGAGGGCCTGCCCTGGGACTCTTTCGGCATCCTCGTGCGCACGAACGCGCAGGCGCGCTCGATCGAGGAGACGCTGATGGAGTCGGGGCTCCCCTACCGCACGGCGGGCGGGCCCTCCTTCTACCAGCGCAAGGAAGTGCGCGACATGCTCGCCTATCTCAAGACGGCGGCCAACCTCGACGACGACATGAGCGCGCTGCGCGTGATCAACGTGCCCAGGCGCGGCATCGGCAAAGCCGGGCTCGAGAAGATCCAGGGCTTCGCGAGGCCGCGCGGCATGTCCATGCACACGGCCCTCGAGATGATCGAGCGTTCGCAGGATCCCCTGGGGAACGCGAAGCCCGTGCGCGAGGCGATGGAATTCTTCGCCTTCCTGCGGGCCTTCCGCGAAACCCTGCTATCGCGCAAGAAGCCGCTCTCGGCCTGCCTGCGCGAGATGGTAGGACAGGTCGGCTACTGGCGCTACCTGCTCGAGGAGCACAAGGCGGACGACAAGACCGCGGCCTGGAAATACCGCAACATCGAGCTGCTGGCCGCCTCCATCGAGCGCTGGGAGCGCGATCCCGACACGCTCGACGCGGGGCTTTTCGCATACCTAGCCCGCGTCGCCCTGGTGACGCGCGACGACCCCGACGACGAGGATGGCAAGATAAGCCTCCTCACGATCCACTCCGCCAAGGGCCTTGAGTTCGACGTCGTGTTCATTCCGGGCTGCGAGGAGGGGATCATCCCCCACGCCCGCTCCCTCGAGGACGGCGGCGGAGATCTCGAGGAGGAGCGCCGCCTCTTCTACGTGGCGCTCACGCGGGCGAAGAAGCGCCTCTACTTGAGCCGCTGCGCGCGCAGGCACCGCAAGGTCCAGGCGGTCGATACGGCGCCTTCGCCTTTCCTGGAGGAGCTGCCCGAGGAACTCATAGCCCGCGAGGAAGAGGCCGCCGGCGCCAAGAGCGAGGAGGAACTCTGCCGCGACGTGTTCGCGCGGATGAAGTCGATGTTTC
>JAJTBU010000409.1 GCA_021286735.1 bacterium | reverse complement strand
CTCGAGGAGAAGCGCAAACGGCTGGACAGGGCCAGGAAGGGGCTGGAGGCCGCGTCATGACGGAATACACGGCGATCGAGGCGGCATCGGTCCTCGAGATGGCTCTGGAGCGGCGGGAGAAGAAGGATCGGCTCGTGCAGATCCACTGCTCGCACGGCGAGTCCTGGGAGATCGTCTACTCCTTCGATGGGGCCGGGGGCTTCGCGCACTACAGGATCCTCTGCGAGGAGAAACCCGTCCTCAAGAGCATCTCGGCTTTCTTTCCCGCGGCCTACCTCTACGAGAACGAGATTTCGGAGCTTTTCGGCCTTTGCGTGGAGGGGATGAGCCTGGATTTCAAGGGCAAACTCTATGCTCCGCGGACGAAGGCGCCCTTCGATCGCGGACAAAAGTCCGAAGAGAAGGAGGGGGGCGATGTCTGAGCACTCGATAGTACCCTTCGGACCCCAGCACCCCGTGCTCCCCGAGCCTCTCCACTTCGATCTCGTCCTCGAGGACGAGAAGATCGTGGACGCGATGCCCTCGATCGGCTACATCCACCGCGGCCTGGAGATACTCACCACCGAACACGACTTCATGGAGATGGCCTACGTGGCCGAGCGCATCTGCGGCATCTGCTCCTTCATCCACGGCATGGGGTACTGCCAGGCCGTGGAGGGGCTCATGGGCGTCGAGGTGCCCAAGCGCGCGCAGTACCTCAGGGTCATCTGGTCCGAATTCTCGCGGCTCCACAGCCACATGATGTGGCTGGGCCTCCTCGCCGACGCCATGGGCTTCGAGTCGCTCTTCATGCACTCCTGGCGCGTCCGCGAGCTCATCCTCGACATCTTCGAGGCCAGCACGGGCGGCAGGGTGATCTTCGGCGTGGTCAAGCCGGGCGGCGTCCGCAGGGACATGGACAGGGATATGCTGGACACGATCGTCAGGCAGTTGCCCGCCATCAAGCGCGGCGTCGACGCGATCGCCAAAGTATTCCTGAACGACACCTCCGTCAGGATGCGCCTCTCGGGCATGGGCTACCTCTCGAAGGAGGAGGCGGTTTCCCTCGGCTGCGTCGGCCCCATGGCCCGAGCCTCGGGGATCGATCTCGACACGCGCAAGCGCGCGCCCTACAGCTCCTACCAGGACTTCGCCTTCGACGCGATCACCGAGAAATCCTGCGATTCCTGGGCGCGGGTGGCCGTGCGCGCGAAGGAACTCTACCAGTCGATCTCGATCATCGAGCAGGCGATAAGCCGCATCCCCGACGGCGAGATCTGGGCCAAGCCACAGGGATTCCCGCCGGCCGCCGACCAGTACACGCGCCTGGAGCAGCCCCGCGGCGAGGTCATCTACTACGTGAAGGGCGATGGCACCAAGAACCTGGCCCGCTTCAGGGTGAGGACGCCCACCTTCGCCAACGTGCCCTCCATGGTCCACTTGATCAAGCGCGCGGAATTGGCCGACGTGGGACTCCTGGTGCTCACCATCGACCCCTGCATCTCGTGCACGGAGCGTTGACATGTCCATCGCGAACATGACGAAACTGCTGCTGGCGTCGCTGTTCAGGAAGCCCGCGACGCGGCGCTATCCCTACGTCGCGCGGGAGCCCTTCGCGGCGACCCGCGGCGGCGTGGACGTGGATCCCGCGACCTGCATCCTCTGCTCGCTC
>JAJTBU010000047.1 GCA_021286735.1 bacterium | reverse complement strand
CGTCCTCCACGACGAGGCAGCGGCGGGGATCGACGCCCAGCTTGGAGGCGGCCTTCAAGTAGATGTCGGGGAAGGGCTTTTTCCTCTCGACCTCCGATCCCGTCACCACGGCGTCGAAAAAATCGGCGGAAATTCCGAGAATCCTCAGGTTGACGAGGACCTTCTCGAGGTCGGCGGCGGAGGCCAGGGCGACCTTGAAGCCGAGTTCCCTGCAGGCGCGGACATATTCCGGGGCGCCGGGGAAAACCGTGATGTATTGTTCGGCGAGTTTGCCATAAAGCTCGTAGGTGCGCGCCTTGGCGAAGGCGATATCGATTGTCAGGCCGTGTTCGGCGGCCGGGCCGCCGATGAAGCGGTCCTCGCCGCCGCCGACGGAGGGGTAGAACGCGTCGCGCGGCATGTCGAAATCGTAGCATTCCCTGAACATAGTCATCACCGCGTGCGCGATGAGTTCTTCCGAATCCACGAGCACGCCGTCCATGTCGAAAAGCACCGCGTCGAAATCGCCGTCGGCCCGGACCTCGCCTTCCATATGTACTCCTCGAGCCGGACTGAGTCCGGCGAATGTGGCCAGACTCTAGCATGGCGGAAAGCCCGATTGCTACCGCATGGCGGGGCACACAGGGCGGGACGAGGGCGCGGCCGCCCAGGATTGTCCTTTTGCCGCCGAACCGCTATGCTTTCCGCCGATGACAGACCTCGCCGCCGCCCTGGCGGAAGCGCGCCTGCCGTACCGCGAATACGGCATCACGGCTATCGACTCCTATTGCGGCCACTCGATGAGGCAGCCGGTCAAGTTTTATCTAGTGGAAGGAAGCGTGATCGACCTCGCGAAGCGCTTCGATGCCCTGGACTACCCTGCCCTCCCCTATGCCGACGCGAGTCTTGGAGCGGGCGCGGCCAGCTTTGAAGCGCGCTTCCTCTGCGCCGAAAGCGTCGAGCGCACGGGGCTGGGCGCCCTCGCCCTCACCGACTTCCGGAGGAACCCCGCCAACGGCCACTACGGAGATCCCCGGGGCGTCTATCCTCTGCTGAAGGATCGCATCTTCCCGACCGGCCGCGCGGAAGGCCCCAATCTCCTCTTCGAAAGCGCCGCCTATCTTTCGCGCTTCGGCGCGCCGACCGGGGTCGAGCCAAGCGCCCCGGCGGAGGACTGGCAGGACGCCGCGGCCGGCGCCCTGCCCCATTCCAGCGACGTCTCGCCGCTCTGGCAGAAGGATATCCTGACGATAATCCTCCAGGGGCCGCGCTCGTCCGACGCCTTCGAACTCCTGCGGGCGAGCGGCTTTGTGGCGGCCTATTGGCCGGAACTCGACGCCTTGCTCAAGGTCGATCACGCCAAGGACTGCCATCCCGAGGGCGGGGGCTGGTCCCACACCATGGAGGCCCTGGGCCACCGAAAGACCCTGGACCTGACGCTCTCGCTGGCCATCCTCCTCCACGACATCGGAAAGCCCCACGCGGAGTCGAGCGAAGGCCACCGCTTCGACAAGCATGCCGAGATCGGCGCCCGCCTCGCCTCGCGCTTCCTGCGATCCCTCGGCTTCGCCGAGAGAATCGTCGACGATGTGTACTTCATGATTCGATGGCACATGATGCCGGCCGCCCTGCCAAGGCTGCCCGCCGCGAAGGTGAGCGACGTCGTGCTGGACCCGCGCTTTCCCGATCTGCTCGAGCTGTTCCGCTGCGACGAGTTTTCGACTTTCAAGGGTCCGGACACCTACTACGCCGGCTGCGCCGCCTACAAGGCCTTCATGCGCAACCACAGGAATCCCTACCGCGACCAGGACGGCCGCAAGAAAGCTCAGACCTTCTCGAGGCCGTGATGGTAGGCCAGCGCCCATTTGGGCGTCTGGAAGGACTTGAATTCCCCGAAATGCGCGACGAGGATCTCGACGATCGACTGGTCTATCGGCATGTCTCTCAGGGTGGCGAAGGCTTCCTCGGTCGTGAGAGGGTCGCGGTAGGGCCTGTCGCCCACCAAGGCTTCGAAGACATCGACCACCGCGATGATCCGCGCCTCCTCGGGAATAGCGCTCCCTTCGAGGCCTTCCGGATAGCCCGAGCCGTCGATCCTCTCGTGGTGGTGAAGGACGATCCCGCTCAAATGGGTGAGTTCCTTGAAATTCTTGAGTATCCTGGCTGAGATGATCGGGTGCGTGGCCACGATCTGCTGCTCCTGCGGCGTGAGGGGACCTTCCTTGAGCAGGATGTTCGAGGGCACGCTGATCTTGCCAATGTCGTGAAGGAGCCCCGCGGTGTAGAGATCGCGGAGCCTGCGCCCCCTGTAGCCCATCTTCTGGCCAAGGAACATCGTCAGGGCCGCCACGCGGCGCGAGTGGTTCGCGGAGACCCTCTCCGTCTGCTCGAAGAGGAAAATGATCGACTCGAGACCGCGAGTCTCGTAAAACGTCACGTTCCGGCGCCAGAGCCATACCGAGACGGCGTATCCCGTCGCCATGGTCAGCAGGATGATGAAGAGGTAATCGAGCCAGTCGAGGAGCGGGTCCACGAAATCCGCCCTGATCGAGTAGACGAGATCGCGCCCCTTCACCGGCGCCACGACGATGCGGCGATCGGTCTGGAGGGAGTCGAGGAGCTTCTGGACGTTCACTTCGGCCTCGCCCACCCAGCCGGGCAGCGGGCTGTTGCCGAAATCGTCCTTCACGCCGAAGGTCAGGCTCAGCGAAGAGACGGTGCTCGCGACGCCGTAGGCTCCATCGGGGGGGGTGCCCGGGCGCACGTCGATATTCTCGATATAGGGATAGAGGTCGTAGACTTCCTCGAGGAGGGCGCGCGTCGATATCAGGTCGGCCTTCTCCACCTTGGTCCTCAGCTCCGACCAGGAGAAGAAACCGTCGTTGAGCGCCATCGCCTGCACTTGAAGCATCGTACGGAAGCCCGCCTGGGCAGCCTTGAATTGCGTGTTCCTCTGGGAGTTCCTGACATAGGAGAGCGTCACGAGGAGGAAGGCGGAGACCAAAATGACCGCGACAACTGTTTTAAATGCAAAACGTTTCATATATGAAGTGAATAATAAATCATTATTTCAAAGAGATCAACAGCCATTCCTTTTGCGGCGGGCGGAACCCGGGCGGGCGTCAAGGAGTTGTCGTCGAACTCCTCTTCCTGTAATCGTCGACGAGGGCGCGGGCGTCTTCCTCCTGCTCGTCGGGGACCACGATGCTTATTCCCCTGATGTCGGTATGGAAGAGGGGATTCACCTCCAGCATGTTGTCCGCCATCATCATTCCCTCGATGCCGCCCGACTTGAGGATGCTCAGGATGACGATGGCGTCGTCTTGAAAGGTCGCCGTGTAGACTGTCTTCATAGGTTCCCCCTCGCCAGTTCGATGGCTTCGATGCTTTTGTCCAGGGCGGGGCCGAGGCGGCGCGCCCCGTCGGGCGTGGCGAGCCAGTCTTCCTCGATGCGCATGCCGCCGCAGCCGCGCCAGGCTTCCAGCGCGCCATAGTCTATGAATTCGCGGTGGAGGCCTTCGGCCTTCCACTGATCGATCAGCCCCGGGATGAAGTAGATGCCCGGCTCGACGGAGTGGACCATGCCCGGGACGAGGGGCTTGGCCAGCCTGAGGGCGCTCAGGCCGAACTGGGCGGAGCGCGGCGTTCCGGCGTAGCCGACGTTGTCCTCGCCGAGGCCTTCCATGTCGTGCACGTCCAGGCCGATCATGTGGCCGAGGCCGTGCGGGAAGAAGAGCGCGTGCGCCCCGGCGGCGACCGCGGCATCGGGATCGCCTCGCATGACGCCCAGATCCTTGAGTCCGCAGGCGAGGGCCCGGGAGGCGGCGAGGTGGGCTTCCACGAAGGGAAGTCCGGGGCGCAGGGCTTTGGTCGCCTCCGCGAACATTTCGCGGAGGACGCGGTAGATATCGGCCTGGCGGGGAGAGAAGCGCCCGCCTACGGGGAAGGTCGTGGTGAGGTCGCCCGCGTAGCCCGAGGGGACTTCCGCCCCTGCGTCGAGAAGGAAGAGTTCCCCCTCGCGGCAGGGAAGCTCGGTGCCGTGGTTGTGGAGCACCTCGCCGTGCGTGGTGCCGATCGTGGAAAAGCTGAGGGCGCAGCCGTTTTTCGCCGCGACGTACTCGACGAGGGCTGCCGCCTCGAGCTCGGTCCATCCCGGGCGGAGTTCCCGGAGCAGGGCTTGGTGCATGTCGACGCTGACAGCCGCCGCGCGCTCCATCTCGGCGATCTCGCGCGGCTCCTTGATCTCGCGGAGGGCGACGATCGCGGGGGTGAGGCCGCGGCCGGCGCGGCGGCGCACTTCATCGGCCGCGATGTCGAGCATTCCAGAGAGCGTCCGCACCGACTCTTCCCGCGCGTAGGGCGGAAAGAAGAGTTCGTCAGCCGGAGCGCCCGCGAGCATTCCGGGCAGCGCCGCGAGGGAACGGGCGAGGTCGACTCCCGAAGCGCGCGCCCGCTCGGCGACGCTCGGGCGGGGGCCCGTCCATATCATGTCGTCCATGGTGATGTCGTCGCCGAAGAGGATCGCGCCGCCGTCCTCTATCTCGATGAGGGCGGCCATGTCCGGCTCGCCGAGCCCGAAGAAGTAGAGCCAGTTGGAATCCTGGCGGAAGGGATAGCAGTTGCCGGGGTAGTTCCTGGGGCTCTCGCCGTTGGAGAGGAAGAGCGCCCGTCCCCGCATCCCGCGGTCGCGCAGCGCCGATGCGAGCGCCCTGCGGCGCCCTTCGTACACGGTGGGTTCGAACATGGGCCAATACTAAGCCCTGCGGAGCCTTTGGTCAACAAAGCCTCCTCTCCGGGCGAATCCCTTATCGCTCGCCAATAGTGAGTGAAATTCTCGCTATCCGTAAATGGCGTTGCGCGCGGCATCGGGTATCGTACAATCAATGAACTACATTCAGGAGTGCCTGGCTCTCAACCTCAAGAACCGCCGCGCCTACCTGGGGCTCACGCAGGAGGGACTCGCCGACCTCGCCGACCTCTCGTCTGGATTCATCGCGAACATGGAGACCGGCAAAGGCTGGCCCTCGGCCGAGTCGCTGTCCAAGCTGAGCCAGGCATTGAAGGTAGATCATTGGAAACTCCTCGTCGATCCGCGCAAGGACGAAGTCGGCCTGACGAGGGAAGAGTTCGCCATGATCATGGACAAATGGAAGAACGATATCCTGGATAACGCACCGCCGTCCTATCCGCCCGCCCGCCGCCTGCTCGACGGCAAGAAGCGCGACGAGTCCGACCGGGACTAGAGCCCGAGCCGCTTCAGGGCTTCCTGGTTCGCCGCCGCCCTCTTCTCGTCGAGCGTATTGAGCTTCAGGAAAACGAACACCCCCACGGCGAGCAGCACGGCCGGTATCAGCGCCGTATGCAGCCTGATGCCGAAGCGCGCCTGGGTGGAGCGAGGGTCCGTCGCGAAGCCGGACAGGCTGTGGACGATCCAGAAGGAGATCGCCTGCACCGCGTAGGCGAGCCTGCCCGCGAAGGCCCTGAAGCCGATGTAGACCCCGTCGTCGCGCTTGCCCGTCGTCGCGACGATCTCGTCGATCACGTCCGCCATAGCCGGGGTCAGGATCATCCAGAAACCGCCGAAGGACAGCCCCCAGGCGAACATCGCCGCGACAAAGCCCCAGTAGCTGCCCACCACCATGAGGGGGAGGCTGAAGAGCGCCAGGCCGACGGCCGACGCCGCGAGGAGCTTCTGGTTGGAGCGGACGCGCTTCCGCGCCGCCAGCCAGAGCGGAATGCCGACGAGGTCGCCGGCGAGCATGCCCGCGAAGATCAGGGTCGTGCTGTGCCCGCCCAGGAGGTAATCGCCGACGTAGTGGATGGACGCGGTCATCGAGATCGTGGCCGATTGGTAGAAGAAATAGAGAAGGATGAAGGCGAGGAAATTCCGGTTTGAGAAGGCTTCTTTCAATTGGGCGCCGAACGAGGCCTTTTCCTTGCGGGCGTCCTCCTGGGCCATGAAACGCCTGATCATGGCCGGCGTCTCCCTGACGCCGGGCAGGAGGAGGAGGGCGACGATCACGCCGACGGCCGCGAAGATCCCCGCGTTTTTCATGTAGGTGGCCGGCTGGCCGTAGCGGACGAAGAAGGTTGGCAGCACGGCGCCGCCGGCCACGCCCAGCACGCCGATCAGGGTGGCGATGCCCGCCGCCTTGGCCCTCGTGGTCTCCTCGCGGAACTTGTCCGGGAAAATCGATTGGTAATTGACCTCCCAGGCCGAGTAGAGGGCGTCGTAGACGCAGATCGACGCGAGGAGCCAGAGGAAGACGAGGCCCGCGGAGCCCGAGGGCGGCGCGAAGATGAGGGCGAAGGCCCCCACGCAGCTCAGGGAGCCGGCGACGATCCAGGGGAAGCGCCTGCCGTAGCGCTGGGTCAGCGGCGTTGGCCTGGCGGTGACGAAGCCGATCAGGGGATCGTTGATCGCGTTCCACGCCGAGTAGATGACGATGGCCAGGGCGACGAGGCCCGAGGAGAGGCCCACCTCAGTCTCATAGAACTTGAAGACAAGGGAGGCGAAGGCCCCGGTGAGGAATTCCGCGAGGAACTTTCCGAGCCCGTACGACGCCATGATCGGCGCCCCCACCCTGCCCTCATCCTGCGCCGAAGCGCCGACCGCGACGGCCGCCGCTGTTCCGTTCCCTTGCTTTTTAGTTTCCATAGGGGGGAATACTAGCTCCCGGAAGCCGCGAATGCAACGACGAAACGCCACGGCGAGGGCGCCCAAGCGCCCCAAAGGCGCCAAGGTTGACAGCCCCGACCATATTTTCTAGTATAAAACCATGATGGAACCCAGCGGCGAGAGCCATAGTCCGGCCAAACGGCGCACTGCGAATCCGAATCCTGATCAGCCTTCGCGGATCGCCCCCGGACGCCTTCTTTCCGCCCTCCTCGCGGGGCTTTTGCTGCTCTTCATCGCGACGGGCCTTGCCGCCGCCCAGGCGCAGCCGACGCAAACGGCGCAGGCCCAGCCGCCGCAGGCTCCCCAGGCGCAGGCCGCTGCGGCGGCCGCCGCAGCCGCGGAATTCTCGTCCTTCACCCTGGAGAACGGGTTCTCCGTGCTCTGCCAGACCATTCCGGGGAGCGGAGCCGTTTCGGTGGGCATCGTGTTCCGCGCCGGAGCCGACGCCCAGACGAAAAAGACCGCCGGCCTCTTCAGGCTTCTCGAGCATGTCGTCTTCAGGGGGGAAGCCGCGGCTCCCGGCGAGGACGAGCCCGCGGGCGCCCTGGAATCGCTCGGCGCCACCGCCCTCGGAGGAGGGGCCGGCCGCGACCGCTTTGGATTCTCCTTTCTCGTCGCCCCGCCGATGGTCGGCGAGGGTCTGGATACCATCGCCTATCTTTTTTCGCGGCTGAGGCTCGAAACCGCCTTCGCCGACCCGAAAGCCATAGAGGAGGCGCGGAAGGCGAGCCTCGCCGACATAGGGACCGCGGCCGCCTCGCCGTCGGCGGTGTACGACGCGGCGATCGCGAAGAAGCTCTTCTCCACGGCGCCCTGGCGCTTCGACATCCCCGGCGCCGAATCCGTCGTCGCGGGAGCGACCGAGGAAAGCCTCAAGGCCCTCGCCGAAACCTGGCTGGTTCCGAACAACGCCGCCCTCATCCTCGCGGGCGATTTCTCCCCCAAGGAAATCCGCCCCTTGGCGGAAAAGGCCTTCGCCGCCTGGAAAAAGGCGGCCGATCCCTGGAAGACGCCGCCCGCGGCCTTTCCGAAGCCGGGCGTGACCCGCCCGACCACGATGGTCTACGCCGACGAGTCGATCCCGGCGGGCGAGGCCCTCCTGGAGATGCGCTACCGAGGCCCCGACTCGGCCTCGCCCCGCTCGGCCGCGGCCGAACTCTGGGCGGAGATGGCCTCCCGCCCCGACGGGCGCTTCGCCCTCGCCATCGGGAAAGGCATGCCGAAGGCCGCGGCTCCGAGCGACATCCTCGCCCGCTTGGAGGCCTCCCCCGACGCGGCGTGGTTCTCGGTATCCGCCCGCCTGAAGCTCGACACGAAGGCAAACGCCGCCGACGCGGCCTTCTCGTTCAAGGAAGTCGCCCGCGGCGCGGAGATGTACGCCATGAAGACGCAAGCCGGCTACTTCGCCGCCGGCGACTACGAGAGGGCGAAAGCCGCCCTCCTCGCCCGCCGCGCCGCGGCGCTGGCCGAGCCGGCCGCCGCCGGCGCCGCCCTCGCGGACGGCTGGATCCTGGGCGGCGCGGAGTGGCTGAAAAACTGGCCCGACCGCATCGGCAAGGTGTCGCCGAAGGACATCACGGCCTTCGCCGACGAGTATTTCATGAAAAACCTGGAAGTGGTGACGGTGCGGCTCAATCCCAAGGACTACGCGGCGAGGAAGAAAACCTTCGACGCCTACGCCTTCGAGGCGATCGTCCCGCAGAAAGCCTTCTGGTGGCAATAGCCGGCGCGGGCAGCGGCCCGGCGGAATCCCTTACTCTTCTTCGATCGAGATGATGCTCGGCAGGCCCTTCAGGGCCTTGGAGACTTTTTTCAAATTTTCCTTCGAATCGGTCTCCATGGTGAAGAAGCCGCCGAGCGTGCCGTCGCCCCGCTCGCCAAGCTTGCCCTCGCGCAGGCGGCCTTGGAATTTCCGCACCGCCGATTCTATCTCTGAGAAGATGTCGGGAGTCTTTTTCGTGGCCACCCTGAAGCGGCCCACGAAGGACGAGGTATCCTCCCACCGCACTTCGATCATGCGCTGCTCGAAGTCGGCCACCGCCTTTATGGACTTGCAGTCGGCCCGGTGGATGATGATGCCCCGTCCCCGGGATACGTAGCCGACGATCTGGTCCCCGGTCACGGGCATGCAGCAGCCGGCTATGCGGATCATCATGTTGCGCTGGCCGTTGATCGAGAGCCCCGCCTTGTCGCTCCTGAGTTCCTGTTGGGGTTTGTAGGCCCTGTACTCGACTTCGGTTACGGAGGGCGCGGAAGCCGCCGCGACGCGCTCCCTCTCGGCCTGCAGTTTCGCCTCTTCCTGCTGCCCCGCCTCTTTGCCCTTCTCCTCGCCGGGCTTCCTGCCGACCACGATGCTCTTGTCTATGGCCAGGGCCTGCCCGTTCTGCACCAGAAGGGCGCGGATCTTGGACTTGGCCTTGGAGGTGTGGGCGAGCTTGAGCCAGTTGAGGTTGGGCTTGGCCAGGGGCGAGGTGAGGATCTCGACGATCTGCGTGTTCTTGAGTTCGGCGTCCAAGGGGATGATGGCCCCGTCGGCGCGCGCGCCGAGGCAGTGCGCCCCCACGTCGGTGTGGATGGCGAAGGCGAAGTCGATGGCCGTGGAGCCCATCGGCAGCTCGATCACCTCGCCTCGCGGGGTGAACACGAAGATCGAGTCCTTCAGGAGCTCGCGCTTGATCTCGTCCAGGTACTCGGCGCCCTGGGAGACGAACTCGTTCCACTGCTTCAGGCGGTTGACGATGGGCAGGTCTTCGAGCCTGGGGCGCTCCGCGGTCGAGCCCTTCTTGTAGAGCCAGTGCGAGGCGACGCCGTACTCGGCGATGGCGTGCATGTAACGGGTGCGGATCTGGACCTCGAGGAGCTGGCCCTCGTAGCACATCACGGTGGTGTGGAGGCTGCGGTAGCCGTTCGCCTTGGGCATGGCGATGTAGTCCTTGAAGCGCCCGTCGATGGGCTTCCAGAGCCTGTGCACCAGGCCCAGGAGGGCGTAGCAGTCCTCGTCGCTGTCGCAGATGAGGCGCAGGCCGAGCAGGTCGTAGAGTTCCTCGGCTGGCTTGCCCTTGCGGCGCATCTTCTGGTAGATCGAGTAGAAATGCTTGGCGCGCGAGGCTATCTCGACGTTGATGCCGGACTTGAGCGAGGCGCGCCTGATTTCCTCGCCCGCCCGGGCCAGGAATTTCTCGCGGGTCTCCTTCTTGGCCGATACGATGTCCTTGATCTGGTCGAAGACCTCGCGGTTGAGGACCTTGAGGGAGAGGTCCTCCAGCTCGTCCTTGAGCCAGGAGATGCCGAGCCTGTCGGCGAGCGGGGCGAAGATGTCGAGGGTTTCGGCCGCGATCGTCTTCTGCCGGTCCTCGGGCAGGTATTTCAGCGTGCGCATGCTGTCGAGCTTGTCGGCCAGCTTGACGATGATGACGCGGATGTCCCCCGTCATGGCGAAGAGCATCTTGCGCATGGTCTCGGCGGCCTGGACGGTCTTGTTCTTGGCGCGCACCGTCGAGAGGCGGGCCACGCCGGCGACGATCCTGGCGGTCTCCTCGCCGAAGGCTGCCGAGATCGCGGGGTCGGGCAGGGCGGCCAGAGCCTTGCGGTGGGCGTCCTTCTCGTGCTCGCCGGCCTTCTGCTCGGGCCGGGCGGCCTTGCGATGCTCGGGGGCAGCGGGCGAAGGCGGCTTCTGCGCCTCCGGCTTTGCCGACTTCGCGGCCGCGGGGGCCGGCGCCTCGTTCGCCTCCCCTTGGGGGAAATATCCCGATATGCGGTGCTCGGTGATGTCGTGGACAAGGCCCGCGACGACGGAATCGAGGTCCATTCCCATGTCGAGGAGGGAGGATGCCACGCGGAGGTCGTGGACCCAGGCGGGCTCGCCCGAGGCGCGCTGCGAGTCGCCGTGCTTCTCCACGCTCCAGGCGAGGGCGCGGCCGGCGAGGGCGCCCCCATCGTCGCCGAAGGTGGCACGGGCCTTTTCGAGGAACCGCTCGCTCAACTCGTCCATCGTCGTCGCTCCGTTCAGGGCCTCCGGGCCCCCGTGATTCGATCCAATCCGGCCAGGTCCTTCCAGACTCTCGCTTCGCCGAATCCCTCCCTTAGGAACATAGCACGGATATCGGGCGACTGCAACGCGTCGGATTCTATCAAGAGAAACCCGCCCGGGGCGAGGGCGCGGAAAGCCTGGCCGATGAGCCTCGGCATGAGGACGAGCCCGTCCGGGCCGCCGTCGAGCGCGAGCGAGGGTTCGCGCCAGCCGCGCGCCAGGAGGGCCTCCGTCTCGCCCGAGGGCACGTAGGGCGGGTTGGCGGTGATGAGGTCGAAGGGGCCGGCGCGGCCTTCGAGGAGGTCGGCGCGGAAGAGGGCGAGCGGCGTTGGTCGCGGCCACGTCCAGCGCGTCCTGCGAGAGGTCGGAGGCGCTCACTTTCCAGTCGGGGCGCTCGGCGGCGAGGCTCACGGCCACGGCGCCCGATCCGGTGCAGACGTCGTGGACGCGCAGGGGGCGCCGCGCCATCGCGTCGCCCACCTCGAGGGCCGCTGTTACAAGGGTCTCGGTGTCGGGCCTGGGTACGAGGACCCTGCGGTCCACGAGGAACTCGCG
>JAJTBU010000408.1 GCA_021286735.1 bacterium | reverse complement strand
CAAGGCCATGGCTCACAAACCCCCGTTCATCGGCAAACAGCCCGCGCCCATGGCCCAGGCCCCCAAAGCCCAAGCCCCACAGCCCCCGGCGCCCAAGATACCGACCCTGCAATCCTTCGCGATAAACGACGACACCCTGGCCGCCCTCGCCGCCCTTCCCGCGCTGCTCGACGACGCCCTGCCCCTCGCCCAGAAGCACCGCCAGGAGCTCGGCCACACCATCCGCTCGCTATGGGAAGACCTCACTTCGGAAAAAGAGCACCGTGCCTCGGAATATCTCGGGACGCCGGCTTACTATTCCGCCTACGCCCGCTACTTCCTGCCCTGGAACATCATCCGCCTGTCGTCGATCTTCTCGAGCCTCCCCCTCGCCCTGGCGGACGGAGCCTCGATCGCCGACTTCGGCTCTGGGCCGCTCACCATACCGATCGCCCTCTACCTGGCCCGCCCCGACCTGAGGGCGAAGAGCCTCACCCTCTACTGCGTGGACAGGACCGAACGCGTGCTCGAGATCGGCCAGACCATCTTCGAGAGCCTCGCCGTCAAGCTTTCGGGCGCCCTTCCCCCCTGGAAGCTCGTCCCCCTGCGCCAGCAGTTCGGCGACCACCTGCCCGAGCGCGTCGACCTCCTCGCGGAAGCCAACATGTTCAACGAGTTCTTCTGGAAGAGCAAGGCGCCCCTCGGCGTCCGCGCGACGATGACGGCGCGCCAGCTTCTGGGCTACCTGAAGGATTCGGGCTCGGTCTTCCTGATGGAGCCGGGCGACCCGCGTTCGGGCTCCTTCATCAGCGCGGTCCGCGCCGCCCTGATCTCCTTCGGGGCCTCGCCCGTGGCGCCCTGCCCCCACGAATCATCCTGTCCCATGCCCGGCATCTTCAACAGCCTCTCCGCTCCCGGCTGGGACGCCCCCTCGGGCTCCTCGCCCCTGCCCGAGGTCGTCATGCCCAAACGCCGCGAGAAGTACCCCTGGTGCCACTTCACCATCGGCGCCGAAGCCGCGCCGGCATGGCTCAAGGCCCTCTCCGACGAGGCCGGACTCTCAAAGGAGAAGCTCGTCTTTTCCTACCTGCTCTCGGCGATCCCGGAGGGCACGCCCCTCGCCCGCAAGCCCCAGACCGACCGCAGCCTCCTGCGCGTCGTATCGGAAGCCTTTCCCCTGCCGGGAGGCAAGGAGGGGCGATACGGCTGCTCCGCCGAAGGCTACAGCCTCGTCAGCTACACGCCCTCATCGGCGGCCTTCGCGAGCGGCGACCTCATCCGCAGGCCAGGCGGCGCTGGCGCCGCCCCAAGCCTTCCCCGCAGCGCGGCCCCCATCGCCAAGCCATTTCAAGAAAAGCAGCGCGGCGGGCGCGACCGTGACCGCGGTTATGGCCGGGAGGGCGATCGCGAGCGCGAAGGCTTCGATCGCCGCGCCTCCGGCCAGCGCGACGGCCGGAAGCCCGCCTCCCGCCACCACGAGGAAAAGCGCCAGCCCTCCCCCGACAAGGGCAAGGACCTGGACGAAAAATCTGGCGGGATCATCGTTTCCTATTGACAATGAAGGCCGTTCCCGGTATAGTCGTTTCTCGTCAGCAATGACACGGGGGCGTAGCGAAGCTGGTTTATCGCGCTGGCCTGTCAAGCCGGAGATCGCGGGTTCGAGCCCCGTCGCTCCCG
>JAJTBU010000407.1 GCA_021286735.1 bacterium | reverse complement strand
TCTCGCTCGGCCGCGTCGTGCAGCCGCTCATACTCAGGGATATCATCGACAAGGCGGTGCCCGCGGGCGACGCCGCGCTCCTGTTGCGTTATGCGCTCGAGTATCTTGCGGTGATCGTCGTCGTCGGGGCGCTCACCTACCTCGGCAACATACTCGTCTCGAAGCTCGGCCTCTCCATCGTCACCCGGATCAAGGAGGACCTCTTCGGCCACCTCCTCACGCTGCCGGTGTCCTATTTCGACGCCCATCCCGTCGGCGAGCTGATGTCGCGCATCGAGAACGACACGGAGAAGGTGAGGGATTTCTTCTCGAGCCTGGGCGTGACGCTGATCGTCAACGTCCTGATGATGGCGGGCATGTTCGCCGTCACCTACGCGCTGGCGCCGGCCCTGGCCCTCGTGATGATGGGGGTCGTGGCCGTCTTCCTCGCCCTCTTCCTCGTCTTCTTCAACAAGCTCCTCAAGCTCTACGAGCGCTCCAGGAACCTCTACGCCAAGGTGCTCGCCAAGGTCACGGAATTCATCCAGGGCATGGAGATACTCAGGGCCTTCGGCAGGACGCGTTGGGCGATCGAGTCCCTCGACGAGACCGCGCGCGAGCAGCGGCGCGTCAACGTCAAGGTGTCGCTCTTCGAGATCACGGCGCTCTCGGCCCTGGATTCGCTCGCGGTGCCCCTCTTCATCGTCGCCCTCATCCTCCTGTACGCGCCGCGCGTGCTCGATGGCGGCATGTCGCTTGGCACCCTCCTGCTCTTCTTCGAATACGGCGCCTCGCTTCTGCGCCCGGTGAGCGAACTCGCCGAATGCATCAGGCGCATGCAGCAGGCGAGGGTGTCGCTCAAGCGCATCGTGTCGATAATGTCGCTCGCCGAGGAGCCGGGCCGCGACGCCGAGCTCGCCGCGCGCTTCGAGCGCGAAATCCGCTTCGAGCACGTCTGGTTCGCCTACCGCGGCGAGGAGTGGGTGCTGAAGGACGTGAGCTTCGTGATCCCCAAGGGCTCGCTCGCCGCGGCGGTGGGCTCCTCGGGCTCGGGCAAGTCGACGATGGTCGGCCTGGTGTGCGGATTCTACCGGCCGCAGAAAGGCGCTATCTACGTGGACGGCGTGCCCCTGGACCGAATCGCCTTGAGCGACTGGCGGCGCAAGACGGGGCTGGTGCTCCAGGACGTCTACCTTTTTCCCGGCTCCGTCCTGGAAAACGTGCGCGTCTACGACGAGACCATTCCCGAAGCCCGCGTGCGCGACGCCATAGGAAACGTCCACGCCTCGGCCATGGTGGAGGCCCTGCCCGACGGCATCCAGGCCAACCTCTGGGAGCGCGGCGGCAACCTCTCGGCAGGGGAGAAGCAGCTCCTCTCCTTCGCCAGGGCCCTGGCCGCCGACCCCGAGCTCGTCATCCTGGACGAGGCGACGAGCAGCGTCGACATGGATACGGAGGACAGGATACGCGGGAGCCTCGACGCCCTGCTCCAGGGGAGGACATCGCTCATCGTCGCGCATCGTCTCTCCTCGATCCTCGGCGCCGACCAGATCCTCTATTTCAGTGAGGGCAGGATCGCCGCGCGCGGAACCCACGCGGAGCTCTTCGAGAGCTGCCCCGACTACCGGCTTCTCGTCGAGCAGCAGTTCCTCGGAAAGGAGGCCGTATGAACCCGAAAAAGAAT
>JAJTBU010000406.1 GCA_021286735.1 bacterium | reverse complement strand
CGGCGCCGGCATCGACGCCTTTCTACACCAACGCGAATAAATAAGGAGCCGCGCATGGACGTTAAGAAATTGGCGGCCGCCGTGTCGGCCGTCAGGGCGACGATGGAGGCCAACCGGGATTATCTCGTGGCCCTGGATCAGCAGAATGGCGACGGCGACCTCGGGATAACGATGGCGCAGGGCTACGCGGCGATTTCCGACTACCTGTCCTCCACGGACGAGACCGACCTCGGCCGGGCGCTGCTCAAGTGCTCGTCCCTCTTCAACGAGGCCGCGCCCTCGACCTTGGGAACCATCACCTCCTTCGGATTGATGGGCATGGCCAAGGCGCTCAAGGGCAAGGCCGAGGCGGGCGCGGCGGAATTCGCGGGCGCCCTCGACGCGGGCGTGAAACTGATCATGGAGCGCGCCAAGTCCAAGGCCGGCGACAAGACGATCCTGGATTCCCTCCTGCCCGGCGTCGAGACGCTGAAGGCCGAGGTGGCGTCGGGAAAATCCGGAGCGGAGGCCCTCGCGGCAGCGGCCAGCGCGGCCGCGGCCGGAAGCGAGGCCACCAAGGCCATGAAGTCGGTGCACGGGCGCGCCGCGTATTACGGCGACAAGAGCATCGGCATCGTCGACGGCGGGTCCGTCGTCGGCAAGCTCATCTTCGAAAGCCTCGCCTCCTGGGCGGGAAAATAAAAGGCGGCGACAAAGCGATGGCGGATCACTGCACACTCATTCACGATACATATCTGGGGATCCTGCGGGCGGAGCTGGTGCCCGCGATGGGATGCACCGAGCCGATAGCCGTGGCCTACGCGGCCGCGATGGCGCGGAAAGTCCTGGGCGCGCGCCCCGAAAGCGCGGAAATCCGCTGCAGCGCGAATATCGTCAAGAACGTAAAGGGCGTCGTCGTCCCCAACACCGGCGGGCTGCGCGGCATCTCCGCCGCGGCGGTGGCGGGCATCGTCGGCGGCGATGTGGAGCGCAAGCTCGAGGTGCTCCAGTCGGTCACCGACGCCGACCGCGCCGAGACGAAGCGCCTCGTCGACGCGGGATTCTGCAAGGCTGTCCTCGCCGAGGGCGTCGAGGGCCTCTACGTAGAGGCCCTCGTGCGCGCCGGGAGCGAGAGCGCCTCGGTCCTCATCAGGGACGCCCACACCAACGTGGTCAAGATAACGAAGAACGGCGCGGTGCAGTTCGACGCCGCGGCGAACGCCGCGGGCGCGGCGGCCGATGCCGATTCAAAATCGCGCAACGTTTCCAGCGCGGTCGGCGAGCTCGACTACGGCCTCCTGAACGTGAAGGATATCATCGAATTCTCCGACACGGTCGACCTCGCCGAGATATCTGATCTCCTCGAGGAAGGCATCCGCATCAACGAGACGATCTCGGAAGAGGGCCTCGCCAACGATTACGGCGCCTCCGTCGGCAAGACGATCCTCGCGACCGAGGGCGGGGACGTGCGCGCCAGGGCCAAGGCCAGGGCCGCCGCCGGCAGCGACGCCCGCATGGGCGGCTGCGCCCTCCCGGTGATGATCAACTCGGGATCGGGCAACCAGGGCCTCACGGTTTCCCTTCCCGTGATCGAGTACGCGCGGGAGTGGAAGGTCAGCCACGAGAAGCTCCTGAGGGCCCTCCTCGTCTCCAACCTCGTCGCCCTGGAGCAGAAGCGCTATATCGGCA
>JAJTBU010000046.1 GCA_021286735.1 bacterium | reverse complement strand
CACCAGCCTCGAATTCCTGCCCATCCACGAGTTCGACTCCAAGGAGCGCTTCCGCCGCAATCCCAAGACGGGCGAGTTCGTGGCCAACTACTGGGGCTACTCCTCCCTCGCCTTCTTCGCGCCCAAGGCCACTTACGCCTACGTCGACGGCGAGCCCTTCGACGAGTCCGATCCCGCCCGCCAGGTCCGCGAGTTCAAACACATGGTGCGCGAGCTCCACAAGGCCGGCATCGAAGTGATCCTCGACGTCGTGTTCAACCACACCGCCGAGGGCAACGAGCTCGGCCCCACCCTCAACTTCCGCGGCCTGGACAACAGCGTCTACTACATCCTCGACGAGGACCGCCGCCGCTACAAGAATTTCTCCGGCTGCGGCAACACGCTCAACTGCAACCACCCCGTCATGCGCAACCTCATCCACGAATGCCTGGCCTACTGGGTCGTCGACATGCACGTGGACGGCTTCCGCTTCGACCTCGGCTCCATCCTCGGTCGCGACGCCGCGGGCCGCCTCCTCGAGAATCCGCCCGTCATCGAGTCCATCGCCGAGAACCCCATCCTCCGCGACACCAAGATCATCGCCGAGGCCTGGGACGCGGGCGGCGCCTACCAGGTGGGCTCCTTCCCCGGCGGCCGCTGGGCCGAGTGGAACGACCGCTACCGCGACGACATCCGCCGCTTCTGGCGCGGCGAGAAGGGCTCGGCCCTCCACCTGGCCACGCGCATCACCGGATCGAGCGACCTCTACCTCAGGGACGGGCGCAAACCCTTCCACTCGATCAACTTCGTAACCGCCCACGACGGCTTCACGCTCAACGACCTCGTCAGCTACGCGCGCAAGCACAACGAGGAGAACGGCGAGGACAACCGCGACGGCGCCGACCACAATCTCTCCTACAACAACGGCGCCGAAGGCCCCACCGACGACCCGGCCGTGGAGAGGCGGCGCGAGCGGCAGGCCAGGAATTTCCTCGCCACCCTCCTCCTCTCCATCGGCACGCCCATGATCCTGGGCGGCGACGAAATCCGCCGCACCCAGCGCGGCAACAACAACGCTTACTGCCAGGACAACGCGACGAGCTGGTACGACTGGGAGAGTGCCGCCGCCCACGCCGGCCTCTTCGATTTCTGCGCCGGCCTCATCGCCTTCCGCAGGCGCCACCCCGCCTTCCGCCGCCCCGAGTTCTTCACCGGCCAGGACCACGACGCCGACAGCCTGCCCGACATCGCCTGGTTCGACGAACGGGGCCGCGCGCCCGACTGGTCCTCGGTCAACCTCACCCTCGCCGCCCTGATCGACGGTTCCGAGGGCGGAAGCGGCGGCGCCGTGGCGGACAGCGAGTTCTACCTCATGTTCAACGCCGCGCCCCACCCGGTCGCCTTCTCGATCCCAAGCCATCCGCACGGCGGCTCCTGGGCCGCCGTCATCGACACCGCGGCTCCCTCGCCCGAATCGCTCATCCCCGAAGCGTCGTGGAAACCGCTCGTCCCCCAGGGCGCGCTGACCCTCCACGCCAAGTCCCTCGTCGTCCTCGCCTCGCTCGACCCAAATCCCGCCCGTCCCTAGTCCCGATTTCCGCCGAACTTGCCTGCCGCGCGCCCCCATGGCTATATTTTCTCAGGAAGCATTATGGAAAGGACGAATACGAACCGGCAGCGGACCCTCTTGCGGAAAGGGCTTAAAGAACTTTCCCGCCACAGGCCCGACCTCGCCATCGAAACGCTCAGGCTCGCGGTCGACGCCATCCCCCCCGCTTGCGGCGAGGAGCTTTCCAGCGCCCTCTACTGGCTTTCCATAGCCCTCCTGCGGCTCGACCGCCGCGAACTCGCCATCAAAAGCCTCGCCTCGGCCCAGAAGCTGAGGCCCCGCGGCCACGCCCGCTCCATCTACCTTCGCAGTATCAACGGCTACGGCATGCTCAGGCAGCCGACCCCCGCGCTGGACGACTTCTACGCCTTCACGAACATCCAGATGGCAACCTACCTGCTGCGCAAGCCCCGCCGCCGCTTCGACTCCTTCCAGGAGCGCGACATCGTCCTCAAGCTCATCCTCGACGCCTGGAAGACCCTGGCCTCAGGCGGCGCCTTCGACGGCATGGAGTGCTGCGAAAAGCTGGATTACTTCCGCCGCGTCCGCCCGAACTTCCCCAGCTTCGGCTTCGACGCCAATCAGCGCGGCGCGAAACGCCTCGCCTTCGCCTTCGGCCAGACCTCCGGCGACGCGGCAACGCAGCGCTGCGCCTGCGGCTCCGGCCTGCCCGCCATCCAGTGCTGCGGCCGCGTGAAGAGCCTCAGGGAACTTTAGGCGCGCTTTTTCGGCAGTGTTGCGGCCGCGCGCCCGCCGAGCGTGTCGAAACGAAACAATTCATCTTGTCCGGAGCGGCCCCATGTCATTTTGACACACTCTTGGTTCCCCGAAGATCCCGCAGACTTTCCCCGCGCAAAGCCCTCAGCGAGCCCACGTCGCCCAATATGCTTATAATTTGCTATAATATAAACACATACAAATTTTATTACTAATTGTCAAATTATGTCGCCAGCTTGGCACATCTATTGCTTTGTATATAGGTGCAAGGAGAGACGACATGAATAAAAGAAGTAATTCCGGCTCCGCCAAGACCTACGATGATTCCGACGAAAATGTCCTCTCGATATACCTGAAAGAAATCAACAAGATCCCCCTCCTCACCAGGGACGAGGAAAACGATTATGCCGTCAAGGCCGCCGCCGGCGACAAGGCCTCCAAGGACATGCTCGTCAAGTCCAACCTCCGCTTCGTCGTCAATGTCGCCAAGAAGTACCAGAACCAGGGCATGCCCCTCACCGACCTGATCTCCGAAGGCAACATCGGCCTGATGAACGCCATCGAGCGCTACGACGTCACGAAGGGCTACCACTTCATCTCCTACGCCGTGTGGTGGATCCGCCAGGCTATCCTCAAGGCCATCTGCGAGAAGAGCAGGATGATCCGCCTGCCCCTGAACAGGGCCAATGAGCTGGTCCAGATCGAGAAAGCCCGCAAGAACTTCGAAGGATACTCCGAGGACAGCGAGATCCGCGAAGTGGCCGCCTACCTCAACATGGACGCCGAGCATGTGGCCGACATCCTCGCCGTGTCGCGCGACCTGGTGTCCCTGGATACGCCCGTCTACGACGAGCGGAACGCCAGCGTCGTGGGCGATTTCGTCGAGAACACGCTCTACCAGACGCCCGAGAACTACGCTTCGGACGTCAGTCTCAAGGAAGACCTCAACAAAGTGCTCGAAACCCTCACCGAAAAAGAGCGCCTCGTGGTCGAATACCGCTTCGGCATCAATGGGAAACGCCCGATGAGCCTCAAGGAGATCGGCGACCGCATGCACCTCACCAAGGAACGCATCCGCCAGATCGAGAAAGCCGCCCTGAAGAAGATTTCCGTTCCCGAAGTCATGGATAGGCTCGAAGCCTACGTCGCCTAAGACCGCGCGGCACAGGCGCCCTCCGCGTCAGGAGGCCTCGCCCGCCGCGCCGCGATTCCGGCGATATGTCGATTGCAGCAGCGGCCCAGCCTCAAGGCTGGGCCGCTTTTTTGCCTATGCCCCTTTTTTCGGAAACCTGCTATATAATTAGGAAATTGAACCATCATCGAGGCAGCGACGCGCGTCGACGAAAAGGGGCGGTATGACATTCAGCGAGTACAGTGCATCGGTTCGCGGCCGCATCGCTGAGGCGATCGTCGCGGCGCTTCGGGAACAGGGGCCGCGGCTCGCTCCCTTTTCGGGCGATTCGGCCCGCGCCATGGCCATTCTCGAAGAGTATGCCCTCAACGGAAAAATGCTGCGCGGCGTACTCGCCTGCCTGGGCCACGATCTTTTCGACGCCGATACGTCCGTTAACGCCGACACGCTCGGCGAGGGATCGCGCGACGTTTTCGCGCTCGCGGCGGCGCTGGAATGTTTCCAGGCCGGCCTTCTCGTCCACGACGACATCATGGATAAGGATGACCTCCGCCGCGGCGCGCCGACGATGCATCGCCGCTTCGAGCGCCTGGAAACCGCGGCGGGCGTCCCGGAGCGCAACGCCGCCGCGCTCGGCGAAGCGATAGGGATCTGCGCCGGCGATATCTACTATTTCATTGCATGGAATATAATTGCAAGACTTGGCGCCTCGCAGGGGGCGCTCTTTTCGCGCGAATTGGTGAACGTATGCCTGGCGCAGATCGCCGACGTCCGCTTCGGGTCGCGCGGCGCCTTCCCGACCATCGAGCAGATCCTCGAAGTCTACGCTTACAAGACTGCGCGCTACACGATCTGCCTCCCCCTCTGCGCCGGCGCCATCCTCTCGGGCCGAGCCGACGCGCAGCCCGCCCTGGAAACTCTCGGACTCAACCTGGGCGTGCTTTTCCAGATAAAGGACGACTACCTCGGGCTCTTTGGCGACGAAAAGCAGCTCGGCAAACCGATCGGCTCCGACATCCGGGAAGGCAAGAAGACGCCCTTCATGATCCTGCTGCACGATGCGCTCGGCTCCGAGGAGAGACCGCGCTTCGAAGCTACCTTCGGGAATCCGGCCATAAACGCCGGCGACATTGCCTACATCCGGGCTCTCGTGCGCGAAAAAGGCGTCGATGCGCAGGTCCGCGCCCTCGAGACTCGCTACGCCGCGCGCGCCCAAGAGAGCCTCGACGCCCTTCGCCTCGCCTTCCCCGGCATGAAGGCGGAGCCCCTCTCTACCCTGGAAGACTTTATCGCCTATTCGCTTTCGCGCACGAACTGAGCTAAACCCGGCTAAGACGACCGCGCTGGGCGCCGGCTCCCACGGTCAATGTTTCACGTGAAACACCCCGCCTCCCGAATTACCCCGTTTGCTGGAACGCCTCCGCTGTTTCACGTGAAACAAAAAGGGCTTCCGGTCCCCCGGAAGCCCTTTTTGCACCCTTATCGTTCGCGATCGCGGTTTAGTCTTCGCTCTCGTCCGTCGTCTCGCCGCGCGGCGCCTCGTCGGCGTCAGCCTCGGAACTGTCGGCGCCTTCAATGGCGGCATCGGCGCCCAACGGCGCGATTTGCCCCTCGGCGGGCCCCTCGCCCAGCCCTTCGGCGGAATCCTCCGCCTTGTCTTCCGGCAAGGCAGTGTTCGGCTCGTTGACGACGCGATCCATGCCGATCACGAAATCCGGCGCCCCGATATTGACGATCCGCACGCCGCGGGCCGCCTTCCCCAGGATTCTCACGCTTTCGGCCGTAATCTTGATGGTTTTTCCCGTCGAAGTGATGATCATCGCCTCGTCTTCCTCGGCGATGGAGACGGCGCCGACCACTTCGCCGGAGACGTCGTCCGGAACGTAGATCATCTGGCCGCGGGTGCCGCGCCCATGAGCGTTGAAGGCGTCGTACTCGACGCGCTTGCCGTAGCCGTTCGTGGTGGCCAGGAGCATCGTCTCGCCGGCGGTGACGCGGAGCATGGCAGCCAGCTCGTCGGAATCCGATAGCATGATGCCGCGCACACCGCGCGAGGCGCGCCCCATGACGCGGACATGCTCCTCGTGGATGCGCAGGGCTTGGCCGTCCCTCGTTATCAGCACGACATGGTCCGATCCGCCCGTGAGGCAGGCCGAGACGAGCTGATCGCCCTCGTCCAGGTGGATCGCGATGATGCCGCGCGTCTTGGCGTTGATGAAGTCGGTGATCGCGACCTTCTTGACGACGCCCTTGAGGGTTCCCATGAGGAGGAACTGCGTATCCGAGAAGTCCTTGAAGTCGACTATGGTGGTGATTTCCTCGTTCGGGGAGATGGCGAGGAGGCTCTTCACGTGGGCGCCGCGCGCCTGCCTGCTCGCCTCGGGGATCTCGTGCACCTTGAGCCAGTAGGCCTTCCCCGCGCTGGTGATGAAGAGCAGGTAGCTGTGCGTGTTGGCCACGAAGAGCTGCTTGATGAAGTCTTCCTCGAGCAGGGTCGTGGAGTTCGAGCCCTTGCCGCCCCTTCCCTGCGAGCGGTAGAGATGCACCGACACGCGCTTGATGAAGCCCTTGTTGGAGATGACGATGGCCATCTCCTCCGGCTTGATCAGGTCCTCGATATTGATCGCCTCGACATTGTCGTAGACGATCTCGGTGCGGCGCTTGTCGGCGTAGCGCTTGGCCATTTCGACCGTTTCGCTCTTGACGACGTCCAGGATCATGGCGTCGCTGTGGAGGAGCTCCTTCAGATAGGCGATGCGCGCCTCAACCTCGGCCAATTCGGCCATGACCTTGTCGGTTTCGAGGCTGGTCAGGCGTCCCAGGCGCATGTCGACGATGGCCTGGGCCTGCGCCTCGCTGAAATCGAAGCGTTTTTGCAGGTTTTGCCGCGCCAGCTCGACATTCCTGCTCGCCTTGATGATGGCGACGACTTCGTCAATGTTCTGCAGGGCGATCGCCAAGCCGCGCAAAATGTGGGCGCGCTCTTCCGCCTTTCTGAGCTCGTAGCGCGACCTGCGGGTGATGACCTCGATCCTGTGCTTGACGAAAAGAGATACTAATTCCTTTAGTGACAAGCATTTAGGCTTACCATCCACCAGGGCGAGGTTGATGATGCCGAAGGTCGACTGCAGGGGCGTGTGCGTGAAGAGGCGGTTCAGCACCAGCTTGGTGATGGCGCCCTTCTTGAGCTCCAGAACGATGCGGATGCCCTCGCGGTCGGACTCGTCGCGCAGGTCGGCGATGCCGTCCAGGGTCTTGTCTCGCACCAGGTCGGCGATGCGGGTGATCAGCGTGGTCTTGTTGACGGCGTAGGGGATCTCGGTGAAGACGATCTGTTCCTTACCGCTCTTCAGCGTCTCGATGATGAACTTGCCGCGGACGGTCAGCTTGCCCCGCCCCGTCCGGTAGGCATCCTTGATGCCCTCGCGGCCGAAGATGATGCCGCCGGTGGGGAAATCGGGGCCCTTGATGTGGCGCATCAGGCCCTCGAGGTCGATCTCCGGGTTCTCGATGTAGGCGGCGATGGCCTCGGCCACCTCCAGGAGGTTGTGCGGGGCCATGTTGGTGGCCATGCCGACCGCGATGCCCGAAGAGCCGTTGACGAGGAGGTTGGGGAAGGCCGAGGGCAGGACGCTCGGCTCCTTGAGCGACTCGTCGTAGTTGGGGACGAAGTCGACGGTGTCCTTGTCCAGGTCGAGGAGCATCTCCTCGCCCAGGCGCGATAGCTTGGCCTCGGTGTAGCGGCTGGCCGCGGGCGGGTCGCCGTCGATGGAGCCGAAGTTGCCCTGGCCGTAGACCAGGGGGTAGCGGAGCGAAAAGTCCTGCGCCATGCGGACGAGGGTGTCGTAGAGCGAGAAGTCGCCGTGCGGATGGTACTTGCCCATCGCGTCGCCCGTGATTCGGGCGCACTTCTTGGTGGAGGCGTTGTTGCGCAGGCCCAGCTCGTCCATGGCGTAGAGGAGGCGCCTGTGCACGGGCTTGAGGCCGTCGCGCACGTCGGGCAGGGCGCGCGCCACGATGACCGACATCGCGTAGGTGAGGTAGTCGGTCTTCATCTCCTCTTCGATGGGGATGATGATGGTCTTTCCGGTTTCGGTCGTTTCTGCCATTGTTTCGCTTTCCTAGGCTACACGTCGAGGTTGGAGACGGCGAGCGCGTTCTCTTCTATGAACTGGCGCCTCGGCTCCACCTGTTCGCCCATGAGGGTGGTGAACATCTGCTCCGCGAGAACCGCGTCCTGGCTGGTGATCCTGATGATATTCCTGCGGTCGGGATCCATAGTCGTCTCCCAGAGTTGCTCCGGATTCATCTCGCCCAAGCCCTTGTAGCGCTGGATGGAAATTTTCGAAGGATCGCGGTTGGTGATCCCCGACAGGATCCTATCCTTTTCCCCGTCGTCGTAAGCGTAGCGCAATTCTTTGTCCCACGTGATCTTATAGAGCGGCGGCATGGCCAGGTAGACGTTGCCGTTGTGGATCACGTCGGTCATGTAGCGGTAGAAGAAGGTAAGGAGGAGGGTGCGGATGTGCGAGCCGTCGACATCGGCATCGGCCATGATGATGATCTTGTGGTAGCGCAGCTTGGAGACGTCGAAATCGCTGCCGATGCCCGCGCCCAGGCTGGCAATGACCGGCTGCAGCTTGTCGTTGCCGATGATCTTGTCGATGCGGGTCTTCTCGACGTTGAGCATCTTGCCCCAGAGCGGGAGGATGGCCTGATGGACCCTGTTCCGGCCCATCTTGGCGGAGCCGCCTGCGGAATCGCCCTCGACGATGAAGATCTCGCACTTGGCGGGGTCCTTCTCCTGGCAGTCGGCCAGCTTGCCGGGCAGGCTCGCCGAATCGAGAAGATTCTTGCGCCGGGTCAGCTCTCGGGCCTGGCGCGCGGCGATGCGGGCCTTGGCGGCCAGCACGCACTTGTCGAGGATGGCGTCGACGACGGCGGGATATTGCTGGAAATACAGGTCGAGCTGGTCGGCGCAGTAGCCGTCGACGATGCCGCGCACCTCGGGGTTGCCGAGCTTTCCCTTGGTCTGGCCCTCGAACTGGGGCTCCATCACCTTGACCGAGAGGATGGCCGTGAGGCCCTCGAGCACGTCGTCGACCGAGAGCGTCTCGTCTAATTTCTTTTGATACTTCGACTTCTTGAAGAACTCGTTGATAGTGCGGGCCAGGGCGCCGCGGAAGCCGGTGAGATGGGTGCCGCCCTCCTTCGTGTTGATGCCGTTGACGTAGGAGTAGACCATCTCGTTGAAGCTGTCGTTGTACTGGATGCCGACCTCTATCTCGACATCGTCGCGCGTGCCGTGGAAATAGATGACATCCTTGTGCAGCACCGTCTTGTTCTTGTTGAGGTACTCGACGAACTGCCGCAGTCCGCCCTCGAACATGAACTCGACGACCTTGGGCGTCGAGAGGCGCTCGTCGGTAAGGACGATCTTGACGCCCTTGTTGAGGAAGGCCATCTCGCGCAGGCGGGTGGCCAGGACATCGAAGCTGTAGACCGTCGTCTCCTCGAAGATGGTCGGGTCGGCCTGGAAGCGCACGATCGTGCCGTGCCTGTCGGGGTCGGCGTTGCCGATCCGCGCGACCGGCGCGACCGGGATGCCGCACTCGTAGCGCTGGAAATGGAGGCCGCCGTTGACGTAGACCTGGACCTCCATCCACGTGGAGAGGGCGTTGACGACGGAGACGCCGACGCCGTGGAGGCCGCCGGACACCTTGTAGTTCTTCTTGTCGAACTTGCCGCCCGCGTGGAGGCGCGTCATGACGAGTTCGAGGGCGGAGATGCCCTCGGTGGGGTGGATGCCCACGGGGATGCCGCGGCCGTTGTCCTCGACCCTGACGATGTCGTTGCGCTCGAGGACGATGTTGATGTCCGTGCAGACGCCGGCCAGGGCTTCGTCGACCGAGTTGTCCACGACCTCGTACACAAGGTGGTGGAGTCCGTCGATTCCCGTCGAGCCTATGTACATGCCCGGGCGCTTGCGCACCGCCTCGAGCCCCTTGAGGACCTGTATACTGTTCGCTGAGTACGTCGAATCCATACCTATCCTGGATGGAAAAGATTTTTCGTATGCAGAGGGATTCAGCCCGGATTCCAGCGTCCGAAGGCCGCGCGAAAGGCCGAAACTCTGAACGGCGAAAGTATATCCTCCGCAAGGATAAAAGTAAAGCGATCGACATTTTCGGATGAATGCGCCCAGTCTTTGGGGCATGATTGTGCAAAACTTGTGCATAACTAGTTGAAAAAGTGTGGGAAGCCTCTTCAAATCCATTTGTCAAGAGGCTGATAATAAATACAAATTCTGGCCCTTTTGTCATGAAAAACTGCATTTTTATATGCTGTTGACAATTATTTGATACGATGCTCATGTTTACTATACGAAAAAAGTTATTTTTCGCGTCTTTTGGCATTTTCCCTCTTGCGGCTCTTTGTCACAGGGGGGTACACATATATTCGAGCCGCTTGTGGAAAACTTGTGGATACCCTGTGGCTTATTACATAATATTTGAGGAAAAGATGGCAGATTTCGATGGTTCCGCGATCTGGGACGAGGCGCTGGAACTCGCGCGTAAAGACATACCCGACCAGGAATATCTCATGTGGTTCCGCCTGGCCTATGGTTCACTCTCGGACGGCATCCTGAAGGTCGTGGCGCCGAACTCCTTCCTGCGCGATCAGTTTAATAGAAAATACCTGTCCTTCATGCAGAATATCGTCAGGGAGCTGACGGCCATGGACCTGTCGCTGGACGTATCCGCCGACCGCGGCGCGGAGGGGCAGGCGAGAGTTGGCCTCGCCAAGCCGTCCGCGCCCGCGGCGGCCGCGGAAAATCCCCCCGCCGAGGCGCCGGAAGACCCCGATACGGCCGCGCCCGCCGAGCAAGGCGACGTCGCGGCTCGATCGCGCCCGGCGGAGCGCGCCGGACAGTCCGCGCCGAGGCGCCATCCTTCCCTGCGCCAGGATTACATCTTCGAGAACTTCATCGTCGGCGACAACAACCGCTTCACCTTCAACGCCTCGGAGGCGGTGGCCAAGAGCCCGGCGCGCGTCTACAACCCCCTCCTCATCTACGGCGGCGTGGGCCTCGGCAAGACCCACCTCATGCACGCGATCGGCAACCATGTCTTCAAGAATTCACCCGACAAGAAGGTCATCTGCATCACGGCGGAGGAATTCACCAACGAATTCATCCAGATGATCCACGACCGCTCCACGCACGAGTTCAAGAACAAGTACCGCAACGCCGATGTCCTCCTTATCGACGACATCCACTTTTTCCAGAACAAGCCGGGCGTGCAGGAGGAACTCTTCCACACCTTCAACGCCCTCTACGACTCCGAGCGCCAGATGGTCTTCACGCTGGACCGCCACGTTAAGGAGCTGAAGGATTTTTCGGACCGCCTGAAAAGCCGCTTCGACAAGGGACTCATCGTCGACGTGCAGCCCCCCATGTATGAGACCAGGGTGGCCATCCTCAAGCAAAAGCTCGTGCAGGCGGGAAAGAACGTCAATGTCGTGGACGAGGTCGTCGACCTGATAGCCAACAACGTCTCCTCGAACGTGCGCGACCTGGAAGGCTGCCTGACCAAGCTCACCGCCTACGCCGAGCTGGTCCACAAAGATCTGACGGTCGACATCGCAAAGAACCTGCTGAAGGAGATGTTCAACAACAACCGCCACTCGGCGATCACGGTGGACTCGATCATCAGGATGGTGGCGGACTTCTTCAAGCTTTCGCTCTCCGACCTCAAGGGGAAAAAGCGCAACAAGAACATCGCCCTGGCTCGCCAGGTCGCCATGTACGTGATCCGCGAGGTGACGGAGTACTCGACCACCGAGATAGGCATCGAGTTCGGGGGCCGCGACCACACGACGGTGATGCATTCCTGCCAAAAAATTGAGCAGATGGTGAAGTTCGACC
>JAJTBU010000405.1 GCA_021286735.1 bacterium | reverse complement strand
CGGCCGCCAGCCTCTTCAAGGGGGCGATCGGTCTCGTCCTCATCGTCGGCGCCCACAAGGGATCCCTCAAGCTGACGGGAAAGGGGCTCTGGTGATGCGCAAAGTGAGAACCCCCGCCCGCGAGCTCGCCTGGAGAAGCGCGATCGCGATCTTCCTGGTGGCCATCAGCGTCATCGTCCTGGTGCCCTTGCTCAATCTCCTGGCCCTCTCCCTCTCCGACCCCGCGCGGGTCTCGGAAGTGCGGGGCCTCACGGTCGTGCCCAAGGGCTTCTCCCTGATCAACTACCGCGTCCTGGCGGCGAATCCGCTCTTCGTCAGGAGCATCCTGAACTCGATCTTCATCACCCTGGTCGGCACGGCCCTCAACCTCGTCGTCACCTCGATGGGGGCCTTCGCCCTCACCAGGCCCAAGCTGCCTTTCAAGCGCTTCTTCCAGGTGCTCATCGTCGTGGTGATGATCTTCGAGCCGGGACTCATCCCCGAGTACATGGTGGTCAAGAAGATCGGCCTGATGGGGAGCCTCTGGGCCGTCATCCTCTACAAGACGGTGAACGTCTACTACCTCATCATCATGATGCGGTATTTCGAGGAGATTCCCGCCTCGCTGATCGAGGCGGCCCAGGTGGACGGCGCCACCTACATGACCATCCTGGGAAAGGTCGTCATGCCCCTCGCCAAGCCCGCCCTGGCGACGATCGGGCTTTTCTACGGCGTTTTCCACTGGAATGAGTACTTCCGGGCCAGCATCTACCTGACCGACCCGAATAAATATCCGCTCCAGCTGATCCTGAGGCAGTTCGTCGTGCTGGACGACACCGCCTCGCTGATCGGCTCGGGCGCGCTTTTCAGCTACGATGAGGCCGCCCGCCTCAGCTACGACGCGCTGCAGGCGAGCACGATCATCGTGGCCATGCTTCCGGTGCTCATAATCTACCCTCTGATCCTCAAGTATTACGCTCGGGGAGTGATGGAGGGCGGAGTGAAGGAATAGGAGGATATCGTGAAAAAACGAATGTTCGTGTCGCTGATGGTTGCCGCGCTCCTGGTGGCCTGCGTGGCTTTCGCCGGCGCGGCCCCCAAGGTGAGGCTCGTGCTCAAGGACCTGGATACCGATCCCAACTCGGCCCAGTTCATCCAGATGATCGAAAAGGGCATGGCCGCGGCCGGGAATCCCGTCGATATCGAGATCGTGAAGGTGCCGGCCGGCAACTACGCCGAGAAGGTCAACCTGATGATCATGTCGGGCGACATCCCCGACCTGATTTACTTCCAGGGCGGCGACGACAAGATCGCCATGCAGGACCTCCTGGTCGACCTGCGCCCCTACGTGGCCAAGTCCAAGAGCCTGAAGAACGTCCTGGACCAGCACAGCAAGCTGCGCCTTGAGAGCTATCCCTACCTGGTATGGGTCGCCCCTCCCCGCGTCCGCGCCCCTGTCATGAGGAAGGACTGGTTCGATTCCCTGCCCTCGGCCAAGGCCCTCGTCGCCAAGCCGACGGTCGACGCCTACTACGCCCTCTTCCAGGATCTCGTGAGCAAGAAGGGCGCCAAGTTCGCCGTGTCCGTGACCGGCGCCACCAACGGCGTCGAGGAGCTGGACGCGATGTTCGACGCCGCCTTCGGCATCACTTCCACCTGGATGAAGGGCGCCGACGGCCAGTGGGTCTACGCCCGCGTCA
>JAJTBU010000045.1 GCA_021286735.1 bacterium | reverse complement strand
ATACTCGCACTGCAGCGGGATGACGACCTCGGTGGCGGCGTTGAGGCCGTTCAGCGTGAGGATGCCCAGGGAGGGCGGGCAGTCGACGAGGATGAAGTCGTAGGAATCGGCCACGGTGGCCAGGGCGCGCTTCAGGTATTCGTTGCGGTCTTCCTTTTCGACGAGTTCGACGGTGGCGCCCGAGAGATCTATGGAGGAGGGGGCGATATAGAGATTCTGGACCTTCGTGGGGACGATCACGTCCTTGAGCTGGCGCAGCCCGGAGATGACCTGGTAGACGCCCGGGACGCCCGAAGGCCCGCCGACGCCCGAGGTCATGTTGCCCTGGGGGTCGAAATCGACGAGCAGGGTCCTCTTTCCGAGCAGGGCGAGCGCGGCGCCAATGTTGATCGCGCTCGTTGTCTTCCCCACCCCGCCCTTCTGGTTCACAAAAACAATGATGCGTGCCATCCGCGTCCCTTATCCTCAAGGTGGGCCCAGTGTATCACAACGCGGGCCGTCGGCGCTAGAAGCGCGGCGGCCGGAAGCGGGAAGCGGCCGCAACTTGACCCTTGGCGAGGCAAATTGTTAGACTATTCCGGTACAAGGAGTTCCCCGATGTTGAATGAACGCGTGAAAGCGGCGATACAGGATGTCCGCCCCTCCCTCCAGGCCGACGGCGGCGATATCGAGCTCGTGTCCGTCAGCGACGACGGCATCGTCAAGGTCAGGCTCACCGGCGCCTGCGGATCCTGCCCTTATTCCCTGATGACGCTCAAGCAGGGCGTCGAAGCCTATCTCAAAAAAATCGTCCCCGAAGTCAAGGAAGTCCAGCAGGCCTGAAAACCGGTACGTCCTCGATATTCACCGGCAGCCGCGCCTCCTCGGCGAGGCCGGCGGCCGACGCCTCCTTCGCGAACCACCCCAGCACCGCCAGGGCCTTGTTGCCCGCCGACTCGAATACCCGCTTCGCCGCGATGTCCGACACGTCGATCGTCGAGAAGAAATGCACCAGCAGCCCCTCCTTGCAGGGGATGACGTGGATGCGGCTCCGCATCCGGCCGGGGGGGGCGACCGGGACGAGGAGGTAGCGCATCGTCGAAACGTTCTCGTTCAGCATGAGCACCGAGGCGGGCCCGACGCTGATGTCGAAGCGGAAAACGTTGCCGCCGAAGGTGAGGTCGCGCAGCCAGGCGTAGAAGGAAGAAGTTTCGCCGGGCGCGGCGGGGGGCGCCGCCGGATCGGGCAGGCGGGCGCGGCCCTCGGGCGAATCCGTCCGCCAGGCTTCGGCGTAGAGCGTGCGCATGCGCTGGCGGCTCGCCGACCAATACTCGAGGCCCTCCATGCGATGCACGGAATTCAGGATGCGGCTGAGCGCGGCCAGACGCCGGTCGAGGTCGACGCCCGGACGGGCTTGGCCCGGCGCGCCGCCCGTGGCCTGCGCCGCCTCCCGGGGCGCTGGCAGGAAAGCGAGGGCTTCGACGCGCAGGGCGCCGGAACCGGCGGGGGCGCGGGCGGATTTCGCGTCCGGAGCCTCGAAATGGGCGGGTTCGAGCGCCGGCTTGCCGCCCTTCCCCGTATCCACCACCAGCATCACCTTTCCCGACTCGTAGGGGAGCCCCGGGATGAGAAGATCGGTCACCGAGGGCGGCGAGGCGCGGGAAGAATCGGCGGCCCCGGCGTCGGCGGCCGGGCATGCCAGGAAAATCAACGCGAGCGAGAGCGAGAGCGACAGTGAAACAAGTGTAGTCTTCATGGGTATCCTAGCGAGACGCTATCGAGAAAGTCAGGGTATCGCCGTAGAGCCCTTGGGGCAACCCCTCTCCGAGGTCGGGAAAGACGAGCTTGAGGTCGAGCAGCGTGCCGCCGCCGGCGGACTTCCCGGCCATGTCGCGGGTAAAGACGCCCTCCAGGGCCTGAAGCGGCACGCCGTCGAGGATGAGCGAATAGGGGATCCTTCCCTCGGCTTGCATGGCCGCGGCCGTGTCGAGCGCGGCCCCGCCGCCGACGAGAAAGCCCCCGCCCCTGCTGAGGATGGAAATCGCGTACCTGCCATCGCAGTTGGAGAAAATCCTCACTTTGCCGAGGTCGATCACGGCCAGGGGCGCTATGGCGAAGGAGCGGGCGCCGCCCTCCCGCGCGCCGAGGTATCCGGAAAGGCGCAGCGCCGAATCCCAGGAGCCGCCGACCGACACCCTCAGGATGGCGGGGACTCTGACTTCCATTCCGAGCGCCAGGGGCGCGCCCACCGTAGTCTGCGCGCCAGTCGCCGAGAGAATGAGAATGGCAAAAAGAAGCGCCAAGGGAGCGCGGACACGATGCATAGTTTTAGTTTGCTTCCTGGCTGTCAACTATTACCCAAGCCGGCGCGTTTTGCAAGCCTGAAAGCGCCGGCCGCCCCGCGGCACCCGCGGGCCCCTCTCCTTTTCCTTGACCCTTCCTATCCCCTATACTGCGGCCAAAGGAAGGTGCTATGGCCATACTCACGATGCTACTGGAGCTGGCGGGCGGACTCGCCCTCTTCATGTACGGCATGGAAAGGACGAGCGACGGCATCCAGCGGGCCGCGGGCGAGCGGTTGCAGAAGACGCTCAATTTCATGACCAGGAACAGCGTCATGGCGGTGCTCACCGGCACCGTGGTGACCGTCGCCATCCAATCGTCGTCGGCGACGACCGTGATGCTGATCACCTTCGTCAACGCGGGGCTCCTCTCCCTCACCCAGGGCATCGGAGTGATCATGGGCGCCAACATCGGCACGACGCTCACGGGCTGGATCATCGCCGCGATCGGCGTGGCCAAGTTCAGCATCGCGGCCCTGGCGGTGCCGATCTTCGGCCTGGGTTTCTTCATGTCGATCGCCAAGCGCCGATCGGACGCCTTCAAGAGCTACGGCAACGCCCTGATGGGCCTCGCCCTCATCTTCCTGGGCCTGGGCTTCATCGAAGCGGCCATACCCCAGCCTTCGGAGGATATCCTGCTCTTCCTGCGCGGCTTCCAGGACATGGGCTTTATCGCCGTCATCCTGGCGGTCTTGGTGGGCACGGTCTTCACGATCTTGATCAACGCGTCGAGCGCCACCCTGGCCATCGTCATCGCCATGGCCTCGCAGGGTATCATCAACTTCGAGATCGCCGCCGCCCTCACGCTCGGCGCCAACATCGGTACCACCTTCGACGCCTTCCTGGCCTCGATCGCCAAGGGGGCGAGCGCCAACGCCCGACGCGCCGCCTGGGCCCACATCCTCTTCAACGTCTTGGGCACGGTCTGGGTCGTCATCCTCTTCAAACCCTTCCTCGCCCTGGTCGACTGGACCGTTCCAGGGGAGATCGGCCCGGGCAACGTGGGCGCCCACATCGCCATGCTCCACACGCTCTTCAACACCGCCAACACCCTCCTCCTCCTGCCCTTCGTCGGCAAATACGCGGCCTTGCTGGAGCGATTGATCCCGGAAAAGCCGGGCGAGGCGGAGATGCGAGCCATCTACCTGCCCCGGACGATGATGGCCACGCCCGAACTCTCCCTCGTGCAGGCGCGCAAGGAGATCGGCGACATGGCGGCCATAGCCAAGACCATGTTCGCGCGGGTGCGGGCCGATTTCGTTTCGGAGCCCGCCGATTTCGAGGATGAGATCGCCTGGTTCACGGCCAAGGAGAATTACGTCGACGGAATGCACGAGGAGCTGACGAAGTTCCTGATCGCGATCACCACCGGCGACCTGACCGAGCGCACGCGGGCGCGCATCGGCATGAAGCTCCACATCATCTCCGAGCTGGAAGGCATGAGCGACGAGTGCCTCAGCATCGCCTTCCTCCTGCAGAAGAAGCGGAACAAGGGGCTCGAGCTGGCGCCCGATTCGCTGGCCGCCCTCCAGCCCTACGCCGACCTGGTCGACGAGGCGCTGGCCTTCGTGGCGGAGCGCCTGGCCATAGGACTGACCGAGATCGAACTCGGCCAGGCGACGGAGATGGAGAACAGGATCGACGACTTCAAGCGGCAGCTGAAGAAGGTGGCGCGCAAGCGGCTGAACCAGGGCGCCAACGTAAAGGCGGAGCTGCTGTACATCGATCTGGTGCGCCACGTGGAAAAGATGGGCGACTGCGCCTACGCCATCGCCGAAGAGCTGCGGAACTTCAACGCGTGAGCAGCTCCGGGAGCCTGTAGACATCCTCGACGCCGTCCACCAGGATGGCGCCCATGCCCAGGGCGAGGGCGGGCTCCAGATCCACGTCCACGCGGTCGCCGATCGAGACGCAGGCGCCCGGCGGCAGGCCGAGGGCCAAGGCCGCCGCGAGGAAGGGCTCCGGGGCTGGCTTGGACTCGAAGGTGTCGTCCAGGCCGATCACCGCCTCGAAGCGTGAGGCGACGCCCAGGGCATCGACGCCGGCCCTGCCCACCTCGCGCGGATTGTTGGTGAGGAGGGCGAGGCGGAACCGCCTGGCGAGGGCCGCGAGAGTCCGATCCAGGGCGGGGTTGGGACCTATCCACTCCGCGGGGCGGATCTCCTCGATCCGCCAGCGCACGATCGAAGCCATATCGACGCCGAAACTCAAAAAATGCCGGGCCAGACTCGTCTTGGGAAGGCCGGCGGCGCGGCGCGCCTCGCGGGCCGCCTCCAGCCGCGCGGCCGCCTCCGCCTCGGCGATGCCCAGATGGCGGGCCAGGCGCGCCACCTGGCTATCCTCCTGGTAGCGCGCGTATGCCGCGTTGGTGTAGAGGGTCCCGTCGAAATCGAAGATCAGCGCCTCGGCGTCCGCGGGCAGGGCGCGGACGATCACTTCCTGTCCGCCCCGCCGTAGGGGATCGGCTCGTCGTGATGCCCGGCCGCCTGGCCCGCGACATCGCGGCCTTCCGCCGCGTCGGAAGCCTCGCCGGCGGAGCCGGCGGCACCGGCCGCGCCCAGGTCAAGGCTGCCCTGGATCGCCCCGCCCTTGTCCATCTGTTTCTTGATGAGCCTGGCCACGACGTCCCTGTTGTCGAGGAGGGACGAGAGCGACCTGTCGTGGTGGACGAGGCTGATGATCTGGGCGAAGAGGCCGGTGACGTCGGCCTGGATGTACCATTCCTTCTGGAGCAATTCCTTGTGGTGTATGGCGTTGGTGCCGATAATGCGGTAGAAGAGCCCCTCGCGGTAGGCCTTGTCGAAATCGTCGATGGCCGTGCCGTTGAAGAGGGGCAGGGACACGGCGCAGATGACCTTGGAGGCGCCGAGCTCCTTCAGGTTGCGCATGCCCTTGATCAGGGTGCCCCCCGTGCCGATCATGTCGTCCGCCATGAAGACCGTCTTGCCCTCGACGCTGCCGAGGCGGCGCATCTCCTTGATATTGGTGGAGGCGGCGTCCTTGCTGACCCTGGAGTAGTCGCGCTCCTTGTAGAGGAGGGCGAGCGGGCGCTTCAGGGCGTTGGCGTAGAACTTGTTGCGGTCCACGGCGCCCGTGTCGGGGGCCAGGACGACGAGGTCTTCGGTCTGCAGGTCCGCGATGCCCATGAGCTTCTCGATGATCTGGAAGGAGGCGTGGAGGTTCTCGAGCCGCAGCTTGTCGAAGCAGTTCTCGATCTCGCGGGAGTGTATGTCCAGGGTGATTATCCTGGACACGCCCAGGTTTTCGAGGATGGCGCCGATGCGGGCCGCGGTGAGGCCCTCCCTGCCCTTCTTCTTGTGCTGGCGGGAATAGGGGTACATCGGGAGCACCAGGTTGATCTGGTTGGCCCCCGCCTGGGCGGCCGCGTCGATGGCCACGAAGAGGTTGAATATGTGGTCGTTCACCGACATGACGCGGTTCTCAGTGCCGTCGTTGAACGCTATGGGCTGGTGGTTCTCGATGTCCTGGAAGATGAAAATGTCCTTGCCCCGCACGGACTCGAGGATCTCGGTCTTGACCTCGCCGTTGGCGAAGAAGGTGTGGCGCGCGTTGATCTTGAAGCGCGGAGGGCGGTACTTGTCCGTCGGCCCCGGCATGTAGAGCAGGCTCGAATTCGCGTCGTTCGAGAAATTGATCTTCCTGATGGCCAGTTCCTGACTGATGTGGTACCGCGATGCCAGGGCCTGGGTCTTCCGGTCGAATCGCCGCTTGTAAATCCCGGACAGCTTGCGGACGACTTGGTCCGCGAAAGCTTCGGCGCCGGGGCAAGCGAGAATACCCAACTTAGTGGGATCGGAATAACTCATGGGGTCGCCGCCTTAGGAATGGAGTGGTTGATCCCAAGCTATACCGAGGCCACTCTTTTGTCAATCAGAAGAGCGAAACGATGAGGACCGCGTACGCCGCGCGGGGGTCGGGAAGTCCCAGGACGAGAGGGGCCGCCGTGGCGATCTCGACGCCGGCGAGGCGGCGTTCCGCGACATCCCAGTACTCGGCGCGATACCTTCCAGCCGGCAGGTCGAGGACGAGCTGGCGGCAGCCCGCGCCGGACTCCGGCGACGGCGCCGCCGGCCCAACTGCGGCGCGGGGAGAGCGCTCGGGGCAGGGATCGAACCAGAGCAGGAGGGTGACTGCGGGTGCCGACGGCAATCGCGCGGCGCCGCCGATGCCGCCGAGCGCGCCGAATTCGGCTATCGCGGCGGCGGCGTTGCCCTTGCGCGAGAAAAGCCGCTCTGCGAGCGCGGCGGTGGCGGCGGCTTCGCGGGCAACGCCGCCGCCCCCGCCGTCAGCTGCCGCGAGGGTGCCCGCCGCCAGCTCGGCCGCCAGGCCCAGGAGCCGGTGGCCCGGAGGGAAGGCTCCCCCGAGCCTGGCCAGGGTTTCAGAAGTACTTAGAAAAATCATGCTGCAGCGCCTCTATCCCGGGCAGGCCCTCGATGGCCGCCCATCCGGCCGGCTCGTCAGTTTCGGAATGTGCCTGAAGGATGGCCTGGATCGTCTCGATCTGGATGCCCACGCGCTTCCACAGGGGCGCCTTCTTGTCGCCCAGCTGGTCGAAGGCGGGATTCCCGCCCGCCACCTGCCCCATGTTCAGGGTCTCGATGAGATAGGCGGCCGCCGCGGTGCCCTCGCCCCATTCGCGGTGCGAAAGCCCCCGGTGCTCCTCCCTCGACTGGTCCAGCACCATGTTCACGCCCCGGTCGGCCGCCGCGAGGATACCCATGGCGGCGTACTCGATATTCTTGGGGTGGGCGACGATGTCCCAGGCGAGTCCCGAGGAGGGGCCGGCCTCGTGCAGGTCGAATGCCGCCCCGACCCTCTCCCGGCCGATGAGGGCGGTGATGGCGGCCGCGGCCCTGGAAGTCAGCGATCCGGCGGCGTCGCCGGGATAGCAGCGATTGAGGTTGCGCGCCTCGCCGCCCGCGAGGCCCTTGGCGCCCGCCGGCGTTCCCTGGGGATAGAATACATCGGGATCGGCGGCGATCTCGTCGCCGGGCTTGGTCAGGCGCGAACCGTAGCGGAAGCGCCGCTCGCCCGAGGCGCCCGGAACGACGATGTACTCCGGGCCAGGCCGGTCGGGATCGGGCCAGGTCGCACCCGAGGCGTTGGCCCGCGGCACGACGATGACCCTGGCCGAGACGGGCCGCGCCCAGGAGATGAAGAGGGATGCCGTCACGATGCCGGCGGGCTCGTTGCCGTGAGTGCCGCCCAGGATGAGGATCGCCGGGATGCCGGGGCTCGGCGCCCCGGGCTCGATGAAGTAGACCGGGCTGTCGAGGGCGGTGCCGGCCAGCGAGGGGACATAGTCCGAGAGCGCCCCGACCCTGGAGACCGCCGGACCCGGCCGCTGCTCGGCGAGAGCGGCGTCGAAGGCCGGATTCCGCGCCTGGCCTTGGGCGGCGGCCGCCGCGGCAACGGCGGCCAAGAGAAGCGCGGCGAAAAAAGGCACCGCCGCGCGGCGCCCGAAAAAGCATTTCATACTCGTTCCGTTTTCCTGTAAAAAGGGCGGCCGCGAGGCCGCCCCTTCGCTGTGAAGCGAATCAGTAACCCTTAGGCGGATCAGTATCCGTAGACGGCGCCGTCCCTGCGGGGATCCGCGCCGCCATGCAGCGCTCCGTCCTTGAGGATGATGCCCTGCACGCCGCCGAAGTAAAGGTCGCGGCCCTCGTAGCTCTTCACCTTGTAGCCCAAAGCCTTGAGATCATCAAGCGTCTTGGCGGGGAAGAGGGTTCCCTCGAGCTCGATCGTGGTCTTGCCGGGGCCCTGGAGGTAGGTGCAGTACATGCGCGGAGCCTCGATGGCTTCCTGCATGCCCATGCCGTAATCGATCAAGTTGGTGACGATCTGGGTCAGGGTCGGGATGATGCGCATGGCGCCGGGGGTTCCCAGCGTCGCGAAAGCCTTTCCATCCTTCATGATGACGGTCGGGGCGATCGTGGTGTTCATGCGCTTGCCGGGGGCGTAGGCCGAGGTGCCCTTTTTGCCGTTGAAGTTGCCCATCTCGTTGTTGAGGATGATGCCCGTGCCAGGAACGGCCACGGCGGCGCCGAAGAAGCTGGAGAGGGTCTGGGTCAGGGCCACCAGGTTGCCGTCCTTGTCGACGACGGACATGTGGGTGGTGCTCCAGTGCTCGCTGTTCGGGTTGATCTTGTCGTAGGACGTTGTCATGGAATCGATCTTGATCGAGGCGGCCTTGGCGTTGGCGTACCCCTTGGAGGTCAGCGCCTTCATCGGCACGTCGACGTAGTCCGGGTCGCCCAGGACGTCGTAGTAGTCGTCGAAGGCCCTGGCCAGGACCTCGGAGAAGAGGTGGAGCTTTTTCGCCGAGTCGAAGCCCCAGGACTTGATGTCGTAGTTCTCGATCATGTTGAGGGACTCGATCAGGAGGAAGCCGCCGACGGGGGCCGGGGCGGAGACGATGTCGTAGCCGCGGTAGGTGCCGGTGGCGGGCTCGCGCTCGATGGCCTTGTACTGGGCCAGGTCCTTCTCGTCGATAAGGCCGCCGTTCGCCTTCATGTCGTCGGCGATCGCCTTGGCCACTTCGCCCTTGTAGAAGCCGTCCGTGCCTTCCGCGGCGATTTTCCGCAGGGTCTTGGCGAGGTCGGGGTTCTTGTAGACGTCGCCGGCCTCGAGGGGCAGGCCGTCCGGCGCGATGATGGCCATGAGGGCCTTGTTGGGCATGGCGCGCTTGTAGTTGTCGGAGATGACGCCGGCGAGGGTCGGGGTGACGACGAAGCCGTCCTCGGCGAGCTTGATCGCGGGGGCGAGGACCTGGGCCAGGCTCATCGTGCCGTACTCCTGGAGCGCCTTCGCGAGGCCGGCCACCGTGCCGGGAACGGCGACGCTCAGCTGCCCTTCGGCGGGCCACTTGGCGGCCGTGGTCGGGTTGAAGGAGGCGCGGCTGCGGTAGTCGATCGAGGTAACTTTGTTCTGCGCCTTCAGATAGATGACGATGTAGCCTTCGCCGCCGATGCCGTTGGCGTTGGGCTCGACCACGCCGTTGGCGAAGGCCGTGGCGACCGCGGCGTCGATCGCGTTGCCGCCCGCCTTGAGGATCGCGAGGCCGGCCTGGGACGAGAGAGGATGGGCCGCCGCGACCATTCCGGTCTTGGAGACGACTTCGGGGATGACCGTGGCGGCTTTCTGCGCGTACGCCGAGGCGCCGCCGAGGATCAACAGCGCGACGAGCGCCATCGATATGAGGCTCTTCTTCATCTTCATACGAACTCCTCCTGGAATATTGTGGGCGGCGAGCGAAGCGCCGCCGAAGCGGGCCGGCCCCTGGAGGCCGGCCCTCGATCTCGAAAGCTAGTTGAGGTACGGCCCCAGCCCGTTCTTCAGCAGATCCTCGTAGGCGGGGATGCCGGAGAAAACGATGCTCTTGTCGGGATGCATCTCGCTGAACACGTTGACGACGGCCTCCGTCGCTATCAGGTGGGTGGCCACCCTCAGGGCGAGAGGATTCTGGGGATCGTTGACGACGTCGGCCTTATCGTCCGCCTCGCGGGCCATGGCCGGGTTGGGCGTCTCGGTCAGAAAGGAGGCGGCGTCGGTCCAGGCGCCCCACTCCCTGTGCGAAAGCCCGCGGAACTCCATGTTGGAGGGCTCCAGCTTGAACGTGAAGCCGTAGTCCAGGTCCACGTTGACCACCGCGGCGGCGGCGATGTCGAGGTTCTTGGGATTGGCGACCATCATGTTCGCCAGCCGCCCGCCCACGTCGGCCTCGTGGAAATCGAAGGCCACGTCGACCTTCTCTTTCTTGAGCAGGGCCATGATCGCGTAGGCGATTTTCTGCGTCAGCCCGGAGTCGGTGCGGCCGGGATAGGCGCGATTGAGATTCCTGAACTCCCAGGCCGCGAGGGGGGCTTCCTTGCTGTCGGGATGCACGTAGCCGCCGACGGGGTCGGGAATGCCCTGCTGGGCGCTCGACGTGGCCCTGGAGCCGTACTTGAAGAACCTCCGTCCGCTCGGCGTGTCCAGGGCGATCCAGGAAGGCCCGCGGGAGGTGTAGGCGGGCATGGTGGGTTCCTTCTCCTGGTTCATCACCGCGGAGTTGTTGAGGTTGGGCACCACGATGACCCTGCCGACCTCGATCTTCACGGTCTCGAGCATCGTGACCGCGGCCATGATGCCCGCGATCTCGTTGGCGTGGGTTCCCCCGCCCACGAAGAGGGTGCCGCCCGGCTTCTTTCCCTCGAAGAAATAGACCTTGCTGTCCCCGGGGGTGCCGAGGAGGGCGGGATAATAGTCGGAGAGCCACCCCGTCTTCGTCAGCGAGGCCGACGGGCGATAGTCGTGGTTGATGAGATAGCGGCCGTGGAGGTCCTGGGCTGGCGGTGTCTGGGCGCCGATCGCGGCGGCGCAGAGCAGGGCCGCGAGCAGGGCGATTGAAAAGCGTTTCAGCATGAGTATCTCCTTGCGCGGGCGGCGGCGCGTCGGCAGCCGCCCGCAGGCCGGTTATTTGAAGGCCGCGGCCAGAGGGGCGCCGACCGCGGAGATGCGATCGACCGAGGTCAGCGCGATGTTGGCCTTGGCGGCCAGCTTCGTGAAGAAGCCGTCCTCGTTGCCGGAGGCGACGACGATGGCGTAGTCGGACGAAGCCATGCAGGGCTCGATCAGGCTTTCGGACATGGCGCCGCGGCGGGCGGCTCCGCCGACGTGGACCGTGATCACGCTCATCTTCAGCTCCTTGGCGCGCTTGAGGAGCGCCTTGGTCCTGGCGAGCTCGGCCTCGATGCTGATCCCCGCGGCCCCGAGCCCCTTGGAGCTGGCGCCGACGACGAGGATGAGGGTCTGCGAGGCGGAATCGAGATTCTCGGCCTTGATCAGCGTATCGGCCTTGAAGGGAACCTTGTTTCGGGTCAGGAGCACCTTGACCATCTCGAAGTCGGCGCTCTGGCCGATGGCGGTGAGGATGGCGGGCTTGCCCGCGAAGGCCGTTGACTGCTGGGCGAAAGCCGAGCCGAGGACTGCGACGAAGAGGGCGCAGATGAGCATGGTTCTTTTCATGAAAACCTTCCTTATTTTTGGGCGCCGCGGACCTGGCGCATGGCCGGGCCCGCGGCGCGTTGAGTGCGTTTCTGTCCGAAAAGATACTTATTTTGCCTTATTGGAACGGCGCAATAGAGTACTGATCAGGTA
>JAJTBU010000404.1 GCA_021286735.1 bacterium | reverse complement strand
GGCTCGTCGGCCGGCGCGGTGGACAGACTCTCGAGCCTGTAGCCGCGGCCGTCGAACAGGCGGGCGATGCGCGACAGCACCCCGTGGTGATTTTCGACGAGCAGTGAAAGGACATGTTTCATACCGGTACTCCTTCGTACAGCATCTGATCGTTCCCCTTCCCGGGCGGGACGATCGGCCAGACATTCTCTTCGCGCCCGATCTTGCAGTCGATGACCGTCGGGCGTCCGCACGCGCGCCTCGTCTCGAGCGCCGCCGCCACGGCCTCCTCGAGTTCGCGCAACGTCGACGCCCGGTATCCCACGGCGCCGTAGGCGGCGGCGATGGCGGCGAAATCGGGCGAATGCGCCGCGCAGCCGGGCCGCGGCGCCGAGCAGTCGGCCGGACATCCGCCGTGGCGATCCAGGCAGACCGCCGAATAGCGCTTGTCGAAGAAGAGCTCCTGCCATTGGCGCACCATGCCGAGATAGCCGTTGTTCAGGATGACGACGATCACCGGCAGCTCCTCCTGCACCGAGGTCGCCAGCTCCTGGATATTCATCTGGAAGGAGCCGTCGCCCGCCACGACGACGACGGTGTCCCGGGGCTTCGCCGCCTGGGCGCCGAGCGCGGCGGGGAAACCGTAGCCCATCGTCCCCAGCCCTCCCGACGTCAGCCAGCGGCGCGGTTTCTCGATCCGTAGATACTGCGCCGCCCACATCTGGTTCTGGCCGACTTCGGTGACGATGAGCGCCTCTGGAATGATCGCGTTGATGGTTTTCATCACCTGCATGGGCGTCGGGTGCTCCTTGGGTTTCCGGGCCTCGGCGGCCTCCACCACGGAATCGCCGTATCTCGCGTAGCCCGCCGTCTCCTCGAGCCAGGCGGCGCGGTCTGGCTGGGGGCCGATGCGCGCGGCGAGGTCGTCCAGCACCGTCCGCAGGTCGCCGACGACCTGGATTTCGGCGCGCATCGTCCTGCCTATCGAGGTCGGATCGATGTCCACGTGGGCGATCTTGGCCCGCGGGGCGAAGCGCGCGGGATCGCCCACCGCCCTGTCGTCGAAGCGCACGCCGAGGCCCACGAGGAGATCGCAGGCGCACAGCGCCTTGTTCGCGCCGATATCCCCGTGCATGCCGAGCATCCCGAGGTTGAGCGGATGCGCGCTGTCCAGGGCGCCGATGCCCATCAACGAGGTGACGGCGGGAATCCCCGTGGCTTCGATGATTTTTTTGAGCGTCTCGGAGGCGTCGGCCATGACCACGCCCCCGCCGATGAAGAAAAGCGGCTTTTCGGCAGCCTCGATCGCGTCGGCGAGCTCGGCGACGCTTTCCGCGGAAGCTCGGCCCGCCGGCTTGTAGCCGCGCAGCCCGACGGAATCCGGGTAGTCGTCGTCGATGGATTCCAGGAGGACATCCTTGGGAATGTCGACGACGACCGGCCCCGGGCGGCCGCTCCCGGCGATGTAGAAGGACCGTTTCAAGGTCGTTCCAAGCTCCTCGCGGCTCATCACGAGGTAGTTGTGCTTGGTGACCGGCTGGGTGATGCCGACGGTGTCGGCCTCCTGGAAGACATCGTTGCCGATGAGCGGCCGCGCGACCTGGCCGGTGATGCACACGAGGGGCACGGAATCGAGCCTGGCGGTGGCCAGGCCGGTGACCGTGTTGGTCGCCCCCGGGCCGCTCGTCGCCACGCAGACGCCGACCTTGCCCG
>JAJTBU010000403.1 GCA_021286735.1 bacterium | reverse complement strand
AGGCGTAGCTGTAGGCGACGTGCGACGTCGGATTGGGTTTGGCGGAGTCGAAGCGGTCGGTCTCGGCCGAGAATTCGCCGCGGAAAAGCCGCCCCGCGAGCGCCGCGAAGGGGAAGGCAGGAGGTTCGGCGCGGCCGGCCGCGGGGCGGCCGTCGCCGCCGCCGGCTGCGCGGCCGTTTGCCTCCTTCAACAGGTCCAGGCATGCCTGGCGGCAGGCCTCGCCCGCGAGCAGGGTCTGGCGCGAGGCGGTCGTGGTGCCCGAGTCGGGCGTGAGCGCGCTGTCGGGCCTCAAATAGGCGACCATCGACGGCGGAAGCCCGAGCGTGTCGCAGGCCACCTGCGTGAGCACCGTCGCCAGACCTTGTCCGATGCAGGCCGCGCCCGACCGCAGCTCGATCCCATCCTCCCGCACGAAAACCGAGCAGCGCCCGACGTCGCGGTTCCCTACCCCGATGCCCGTGTTCTTGAAGGCGCAGGCCAGGCCGCTGCGGTCCGGGGCGGCATCGTACTCGTCCTTGACCGCCCGCAGGCATTCGATCAGGGCGGTGTCCGGTCCGGCGATCTGACCGTTCGGAAGGCAGCCGCCCGGCTTGATCGCGTTCCTCATCCTGATTTCCCACGCGGAGATGCCGACCTGCTCAGCGAGGAGATCCAGGCAGGATTCGAAGGCGAAGTTGACTTGCGGCACGCCGAAGCCCCGGAACGCGCCCGCGGGCGGATTGTTCGTGTAGACGCAGAAGCCTTCGACGTGGATGTCCTGGTAGTCGTAGGGGCCGCCGAAATGCGTGACCGCGCGGTGCAGCACCGGGCTGCCGAGCGAGGCGTAGGCGCCCGTGTCGGCCACGATCCTGCCCTTGGCCGCGGCGAGCCGGCCCGACGTGTCGCAGCCGATCTCGATGTCGATCTTCATCGGATGGCGCTTGGGGTGGACGAGGATGCTCTCGGCGCGGGTGAAGGTGTATTTCACGGGCTTGCCGCAGCGCCAGGCGAGGAGGGCGGCGAAGTGCTGGACCGACTGGTCCTCCTTGCCGCCGAAGCCCCCGCCCACGAAGGATGAGAGGATCCGCACGCGTTCCTCGGGAATGCCGAGCGTCTTGGCCACGTAATCGCGCCCGTCGAAGATATTCTGCTCGCCGGTGCGCACCACGACGACGCCCTCGGCGTCGGGAGGGTACGCCAGCGCGCTCTCCGGCTCCATGAAGGCGTGCTCGGTGAAGGGCGTGGAGAAGCTGCGCGCGACGCGGTGGGCGGCCTTTGCCAGCGCCGCGTCGGCGTCGCCCCGGCGGAGGGTGAGCGAGGAGAGGAGGTTGCCGCCGGGATGCAGGGCGGGCGCGCCGGGCTTGAGCGCCGCCTCGGGATCGGTGATCGGCTCGAGCTCCTCGTATTCGGCGCGGATGAGGGCGCAGGCTTTTTCGGCGGTCTCAGGGTCGGCGGCCGCGACCAGGGCCACGGCGTCGCCGGCGGCGTGCGTCTCCTCGCCTACGGCCACCAGGGTGGGCCAGTCGGCGACGAGGTGGCCGATGAAGCGCTCGCCGGGAATATCCTTCCAGGTGAGGACCGCCGCCACGCCTGGCAGGGCCGCCGCCGCCGCCACGTCGAGCGCGGCGAGGCGCGCCCTCGCGTAGGGCGAGCGCAGGGCTTTTCCGTAGAGCATGCCGGGTTCGGCGTAATCGTCGGTGTAGAGGGCGCGGCCCGAAAC
>JAJTBU010000402.1 GCA_021286735.1 bacterium | reverse complement strand
TCACGCCCACCCGCGGGAAAGACACCATGCGCGATCCCTACGAAGTCCTCGGCGTGGCACCCAGTGCGCCCGACGAGGCCATCAAGACGGCCTACCGCCAGGCGGCGCGGCGCTACCACCCCGACCGCAACCCCGACCCCAACGCCGCGGCCCGCTTCCGCGACATCCAGTCCGCCTACGAACTCCTCGCCGCTCCGGCAAAGCGGCGCGACTACGACCTGCTGCGCCAGCGCAACCTCATCGACGACCCCCAGCAGGAAGCCACCTTCCTCTGGAACGCCTACATTGAAAAGGTAATTTCTTGACCTCGTTTTACTTCGAAGACATTTTCGAGCGCTACGCCACCGAAATCGACGACCTCCGCTCCGACTCCGAAGGTCGTGACGTGCTCAAACGCCGCATGCGCGACAAGCACAAGGAATTCCCCTTCCTGCTGTCGATGATCGACACCGCCCCCGAGATGGTCGCCCCCGCCTTCCACGGCGCCTTCCGCTTCACGAGCCAGACCCTCGTCTATGGCGCCGCCCACAGCGAACCCGGCGAGGACGACTTCCCCAGCTGGAGCGAGCTCGCCCGCACCCTGGAGATCGCCGACTGGGCCCGGCCCCTCATCGACCAGTGCCTGAAGAAAGATGGCGGCGACAGCTTCCTCGTCACCACCGCCGTGCTGGAGCACATGCTCGGCAGCGGCCTTGCGGTGCGCGCCGCGCCCGAATCCAGCCGCGACCACGACGACGACGACGCCGAGGATCTCTCCGAAGCCGGCGACGAGTGGATGTCCGAACAAGGCTTCGACGCCGTCGAACGATAAGCACGCAGGAAAGCCCCGAATGAACGCCCTGGTCATCAAACAGACCCACGCCCTGATCCAGGCCGGCGAGATCGCAGAGGCCGAATCCGCCCTGGCCGTCATCGCCGAACAGGAAGGCGACCACGCCCTCGTCGAAGTCCTCGACGAGATGGCGCCCAAGGATGTCCTCGCGGTGATGCGCGAGTACGACACCAGCAAGGAATCCATCATCAACATGGTGGTGAGCCCCGAGCAGTTCGTGGCCGCCATCATGCTCGAGCGCCAGTACGGCGAGCCCCTCGAAAAGTACGTCCCGCGCCTGCGCAACACCATGAACGCGGTGATGCACCGGAGCAGCGGCAGCTGCGCCGAGGTGCTCGACTGCCTCGCCGAGCACGACGAAGGCGTGCGCCTGCTGGCCGACTACTTCACCGACCACTACGACTCGCTCCTCGCCCTCGCCTACCACGGCGTGTTCGAGGTCGAGGTCGATCTGGAGCGCGCCTTCACGCCCAAGTCGGCCATCGGCTTCGACTCCGAGCGCATCGACGAGCTCGACCAGGGCCTCGAGATCGGCGACGCCATCGAGATGGTCAAGGCCCGCGTGTCCCGCACCGAAGTGGCCGACGGCGACTGGATGGAAACCGCCTGGCTGCTGCGCCACGAGTTCTCCGACACCTTCGAGCTGCTCGTCATCGAGATCCAGGACCGCATCGCCCGCGCCAGCGAAGCCGCCCGCCTGCCGGTGGCCGACACCGAGCCCGGCGTGCCCAAGCTCGACGACGAGGACGAAGAATCCGCCATCTGATCCACCCAACCTCCTGACCCGCGCGTGGCCCGCCGGCCGCGCGCGCCCGAGCCCGAGCCCACCATGTCCATCGCCCAAGCCCTCACGACCGTCGACAGCAGCCC
>JAJTBU010000401.1 GCA_021286735.1 bacterium | reverse complement strand
GCCGCCGTCCGCGCCCACCGAGAGGCCCGAGTGGGAGAGGCCGAACTTGACGTTGGCGTTCACGTAGGCGATCGAGTTGCGGATCTGCTCGTAGGCCCGCCCCGTGCCGAAGAGCGCGAAGGTGCTCGCGAAGGGGATCAGGCCCGAATGCGCGATGCCGGCGCTCGCCGCCATCATGTTCGCCTCGGCCAGCCCGAAATTGAAGAAGCGGTCGGGGAACTTGGCCTGGAAAAGGCTCGTCATCGTGGCGTGGGCCAGGTCGGCGTCGAGGACCACGACCTTGTCGTTCACCGCGCCGAGTTCGGCCAACGCTTCGCCGTAGGCGACTCTCAAGGATTTGGATTCAGGCATCGACGGTTCCCCCTAATTCGCTCATCGCTTTGGCGTATTCTTCGGCGTTCATCGGTCGGCCGTGCCAGCCGGCCACGTCCTCCATGAAGGAGACGCCCTTGCCCTTCACGGTCTCGCAGAGGATGAATTTCGGCTTGCCCGCCTGCGCCGGCGCGGCGAGGGCGGCGGCGATCGCGTCGATGTCGTGCCCGTCCACCTTGCGGCAGTCGAAACCGAAGGCCTCGAACTTGGCCACGATGTCGCCCAGGCTCATCACCTGATCGTTCGAGCCGTCGATCTGCAGGCCGTTGTGGTCCATAAGGAAGGTCAGGTTGTCCAGCTTGAAGTGGGCCGCGGACATGGCGGCTTCCCAGATCATGCCCTCCTGGGCCTCGCCGTCGCCGAGGACGGCGTAGACCCTGTACGGCGCCTTCTTGTGCTTGGCGGCCAGCGCCATGCCCACCGCGATCGAGGCGCCCTGGCCCAGGGAGCCGGTGTTAGCGTCGACGCCCGGCGTCTTCATCATGTCGGGGTGGCCCTGCAGGTGGCTCGTGATCTGCCGCAGGTCCCAGAGATCCTCGCGGGGGAAGAAGCCCTGGTCGGCCAGGACGGCGTAGAGGGTCGGGCAGCCGTGCCCCTTGCTCAGCACGAACCTGTCGCGGCCTTCCCAGCCTGGATTCTTCGGGTCGACCTTCATGGTCCTGTAGTAGAGGGCCATCAGGATCTCCACGCAGGAAAGCGAGCCGCCCGGATGGCCCGACTGGCAGCGGTAGAGCATCTTGAGAATGTCCCGCCGCAGCTGCGTGGCCTTTCCGTCGAGAGTCTTGTCACTCATTTTCGGTACTCCTTTGAACAATCAGCCTTTGACCGCTCCGGCGGTGAGGCCTGCTATCAGTCGTTTCTGGGCGAAGAAAAACATGACGCACACGGGAATGATCGTGATGATGCCGCCGGCGGTGAGCAGCCCCCACTGCACGCCCAGCTGTCCGATCAGGTTCTTGAGCGCCACGGGGATGGTCCGGTTGGCTTCGTTCGTGAACATCACGGCGAAGGTGTACTCGTTCCAGGCCGTCATGAAGACATAGGCTCCCGTGGCGACCACGCAGGGCGTCAAGATCGGCATGATGATCCTGACGAAGGCCTGGGCGCGGTTCGCCCCGTCGACCATCGCGGCCTCCTCCAGCGCCATGGGCAGGTCGTCGAGGTAGCCGTTCAGGAGCCAGATGGAGAAGGGAATCGTGAAGGTGGTGTACGAGAGCACCAGGGAACCCGGCGTGTACAGGATGCCCAGCTTGCGCATGATGGCGTAGAGCGGGATCAGCAGCAGCACCGTCGGGAACATGTTGTTCGTGAGGAACAGGGTCATCAGCAGCTTCCGGCCCTT
>JAJTBU010000400.1 GCA_021286735.1 bacterium | reverse complement strand
TTCCCGGTGCTCGTCGTATTCCTCCTCCTGAGGAAGAACATCGTGAAGGGGATCACCCTCACGGGAATGAAGGCATAAGGGCCTGGCCGGGCTGCCGCGGGCGATTGTCGCGCCGCGCGCGTAATCCCCGGCCGGAGCGGCTACGCAGAGAGGCTGGGCATGCAAGTGACATCCAAAATATCCGTAACGCTTTCGCCGAGCGAATCGCAGAGGTTTTCGTTCGCGCGTTTTTGCCCCGAGATACGCGCCATAGTGGCGCCGACGATCTCGACGGCGGCGAGGCGCTGCGCTGAAGGCATCGGCGCTCCCGGCTGGATCGACATGAAGTTCGATCCGGCGGACGGCGGCGAGCGGGACTCCGCCTCGCCCTTCTACCGAAAGGACAGAATCTACGGCTGGATTCAGGGCAGGGCCCTCGAGTCCTTCGCGGCCCACCTCCGCTGGGCGGAGGGCCTGCGCGATCACCGCGTGTTCGACCTCGACGTGGCGAGAACAGCCGCCGAGCGCCTTTACCGGAAGGTCATGGAGGTCTGCTTTCCGCCAGGGGCCGAGACTCCCGGCGCCGCCTTCGTGATGGACCCATCCGGCCGCGGCCTGGGGAGCGGATTCGCGCCGGGCGCGACGACTCTCACGCATCTTTTCGTGCTGCGGGGCATCCTCGCCTACGCTTCGTGGAGGGGCTTCCGGGAGGACGCGGACCGCGCGGCCGCGGCGCTGAGGAAGGCGGTGGACGCCTCGCTCCGCGGGGAATGCGTCGACGACCAGATGAAGTTCGGCGATCAGGGCGGCGAAGCCTACGACGAGGCGCGGAAGGGCTACGAGGGGCAGATGATCTCGATCGGCGCCTGCGAGCTACTCCTGGCCCACTCGGGAGAGGCTCAAGACGCCGCTCGCGGCCTGCGCTGCGTTTCGGACGTGCTCGAGCGTTTCCTCCTGCGGGGGAAGGACGGCGAGCCTTTCATCGTCGACGCGCTGGACGCGCGCGGGGCGCCCCTGCGCGAGAAGGGGCGGATCACGGTGAACCCCGGCCACGCGATCGAGTTCGCGGGGTTGGCCCTGCAGTTCATGCGGCATGCCGCGGCGATGGGCTTCGACTTGGCCGGTGGGGCGCCGGGGAAGGCCGCCGGACTCGCCGGCCTTAAGGCGACCCTCGAGGCGGTCGCCGTCGGCTGCGATCGGGCGGGAAGGGCGTCCCACGGCGCCATCGTGCGGAGCATCGACGCGGAGACGCTGGAGGTCCTGAGCGACGTCTGCCCCTGGTGGTCGAGCTTCGAGGCCGCCAGGACCTTCGGCGAGCTCTACGCCTGCGCGCGCGACGACGCGGCGAAGGCAAGCCGCCTGGCTGTCGTCGGATCCTATCTCGCCTGCATAAGATCGGTCTATCTCGCGCCCTCCTCGCTGGGCATACCCGTGCAGACGGTCTCGCGCGAAGGGGCGGTGGTGCCGATCATACCGGCGCCTCCCGACATCGACGCCGGATATCATACGGGGATACCCCTTCTCGACCTCTACGAGATCGCGGAAGCCGCGGGCGGCCTGCGCTGCGGCGCCGGCGAGCGCCGGCTCCCCCCGCGGCTCGGCGCGCGGCTTCAGGGCCACATCGCGCGGACCGAGCCCGCCGACCGGGAGATCGATCCGCTCGGCGCCCGCTGTATTTGGATGGAATCGGCGCGCTGCCAGGCGCTCTTCCTCTCCGCGGACGTCCTCGAGTTCTC
>JAJTBU010000399.1 GCA_021286735.1 bacterium | reverse complement strand
TCATCGACAACGCCTCGTCGAGGCAGGACGCCGCCTCGATCGTGCCGTAGGGGGAGAAGTAGAGCCAATTCTTGCCGTTCATGCGTTCATGGTAGCATGGCTCAAGCGGGCCGCGACAGCGGTTCGGGCCCGCTGCGCGGGGCCCGGACCGCCCGGGAGCGTGTTATTTGAGTCCCTGCGCCTTGCAGAAGCTCTCGAGGACTTCGGTCAGATCGGGCTTGCCGATCTCCTGGAGGTCGTAACCCACGCGCACGATCGGCTTGTTGATGTGGACGATCCGCGAAAGGTCGATCGGCGTGGCGATCAGGACGCTGTCGCAGTCCGTCGCGTTGATCGTCTTCTCGAGATCGGCGATCTGCTCCTCGCCGTAGCCCATGGCGGGCAGGAGAATGCCGATGTCGGGGTATTTCCGGAAGGTTTCGGCCAGCTTGCCGACGACGAAGGGGCGCGGGTCGACGAGTTCGGCGGCCTGGAACTTGCGCGCCGCCACGACGCCCGCGCCGATCTTCATCATGCCGTGGGTGAGGGTGGGGCCGTCCTCGATGCAGAGGACGCGCTTGCCCTTTATGAGTTCGGGCTTGTCGACGCTGATGGGGCTGGCCGCGTCGATCACCATGGCCTCGGGATTGACCCTGGTAATGTTCTCGCGGACCGTCTGAACCGCCTCCGGGCCCGCGGTGTCGATCTTGTTGATGACGACGACGTCGGCCATCCTGAGGCAGGCCTCGCCGGGATAGAAGGACACCTCGTTCCCCGCGCGCAGGGGATCGGCCACCGTGATCATCAGGTCGGGCACGTAGAAGGGGAAGTCGTTGTTGCCGCCGTCCCAGAGGATGACGTCGGCCTCGGTCTCCGCCTGGCGGAGGATAGCCTCGTAGTCCACCCCGGAATAGATGACGTTGCCGCGGACGATGTGGGGCTCGTACTCTTCCATTTCCTCGATCGTGCACTTGTGGTAGGCCAGATCGGCGACCGTGGCGAAGCGCTGCACCTTCTGGCGGACCAGGTCGCCGTAGGGCATAGGGTGCCTGATCGCGACGACCTTGAGGCCGCGCGCCATCAGCATCTGCACGATCTTGCGCGAAGTCTGGCTCTTGCCCGATCCGGTGCGCACGGCGCAGACGGCGATCAGCGGCTTCGTCGACTTGATCTGGGTATCCTTGGGGCCGAGGAGGGTGAAGGATGCCCCCGCCGCGTTCACCGCGGCGCAGAGGTGCATGACGTGGGCGTAGGGCACGTCCGAGTATGAGAAGACGCACTCGTCGATGCCCCGTTCCGCGATGAGCTGGGCGAGTTCGGACTCGGCGAAGATAGGTATGCCCTTAGGATAGAGAGGGCCGGCCAGGGCGGCGGGATAGGTGCGGCCGTCGATGTCGGGAATCTGCGCGGCCGTGAAGGCTACGACCTCGCTGGACTCGTCGTCGCGGTATCGCGTGTTGAAGTTGTGGAAGTCTCTGCCCGCTGCGCCGATGATGATCACTTTCCTTCGGTTCATGCTCGTAAAACCTCCTTGTCGATGCGTGTTTTTTATCCTGTGACATGATCGGTCCCTGGCCGCGGCGCTGTCAAGCTTGCGATAAAAAATATTATTTGCGCAAAAAACGTTGATTTTGCATATCCATTCAAGGCCGAGGCGGGCATCCTCCGGATTCATGCAGGATGGCCGGCGCGCGGGGCGATGGATATGCAAATCGGGGCTTCGCGAATTAGTGAAGATTTTTTTT
>JAJTBU010000398.1 GCA_021286735.1 bacterium | reverse complement strand
GGAGGCTCGTTCCGGCGCCGCGAAACGGTCGAGGCGATAGTCTTGTCGGTGAGCAGCGAGCCGAAAACTCCGAAGAGGAAGTCCGCGCGAGCTTGATCCCCTCGCGCCTCGCAGGCGAGCCCGAGTTCGCCGAGCACGTAGACGACATCGCCCCTGTCGCCCAGGGCGCGGAAGAGCCCGAGGGAGCGGAAGAGACGGGACTCCGCGAGGTCGTGGTGCCCCGCCTTCAGCGCCGCCATCCCCAGCCCCTCGTGGACCCAGGCCAGCATCCAGTCGTCTTCGACTTCCTCGAAGAGCCTGAGCGACTCTTCGTAGCAGGGAATCGAGGAAGCCGCGTCGGCGTTCTCCCGCAGGAAGTCGCCCAAGCCTTCGAGGGCGTGGGCTTCGAGCCATGGGTCGCGGGCTTCGCGGGCCAGGGCCAGGGCCTCGCCGAGGCCTTCCTCCTGCCGGGCGGCGATTCGCCTTCCCCCGGTGTTGGCGAAGACCCATATGAGCGCTATGGCCGTCTCCAGAGGGTCGCCCGTGGGGGCGACGAGGCGCACCGCCTCGAGTCCGTGATCGATCCCGGCTCCGACCTCCCCCAGCCATCGCTCCGTGACGCCGAGGCCCGAGAGGGCGCGGGCCAGTCCGGGGATGTCGTCGGAATCCCGCAGCGCCGAGGCCGCCTCGCGATAATGCCCCAGGGCGGTGCCCCAATCCCCGAGGAGGAGATCGAGCCAGGCGCAGGCTCGGATGGCGCGGCCCCTGGCGGTGCGGCTCCTGCTGCCCGCCGCCATGCCGAAAGCCCGGGACAGCGCGATCCTGCCTTCTGAGAATCGTCCCGAACGGTACCAGTACCACTCGAGGGCGTCGCAGAACTCGAGACACTGTTCGGCGTCGCCGCGCTGAAACAGGAAATCCTGGGCCGCGGTCCAGTTGCCGTGCTCGCGCTGCATGCGCAGGAGCGTCTTCCGCTGGTACGGGCCCCTCAGGGCTTTCGCCAAAGCTTTGGCCAGCTTGAGATAGTAGAGGGCGTGGAGCCTCCGCAGCGCGGCTCCCGATCCTCCCTCGTCCAACTGCGCTTCGGCGAAGGCTCGGATCGCCTCGGGCAGACGGTAGCGCTTCCGGCCGTCGATCTCCTCGCGAGAGATGAGGTGCCAGGTCGCGAGGGTGCCGAGCCGGTCCATCGCCGGGACTCCGCAGTCGAGCGCCGATTCGCCGCATATCGCTTCCGCGGCTTCAAGGTCGAATCCGCCGCGGAACACCGAGAGGCGTTCGAGAAATCGGCGCTCGCCCGGGGCGAGAAGCCGCCAGCTCCATGAGACGACTTCCTTGAGGGAGCGGTGCCGCCCCGGGTGAGAAATCCCATCCGAGCTCGTCGCGGCGCTCGCGCCGGCCCTCACGACGGAGAAGTCGCGCTGTACCCGTTCGACGAGCTCCTCGACGCTGAGCGCGGCGAGCCGCGAAGTCGCGAGCTCGATGGCGAGCGGCACTCCCTCGAGTCGCTCGCACAACTTTGCGACAAGGGAGATATTCTCCCGATCGATTTGAAAATCCCGGTCGGCCGCCGCGGCGCGATCGACGAAAAGCCTCATGGAGGGGTAGCGGTCGATATCCTCCGGCCCGCAGCTTTCCGAATTTTGCGGAAAGCTCAGCGGGCTCAGCGGGATTTCGGCCTCGCCCTCGATCCCGAGCGCGATCCTGCTCGTGGCGAGGACGACGAGGCCGGGGCACGAGAGCAGGAGGGCC
>JAJTBU010000044.1 GCA_021286735.1 bacterium | reverse complement strand
AAGCGGCGCAGGTCGAGGTACCAGCGGTAGCTCTCCTCCTTGAGCCCGAGTTCGGCGATGCGCTTCTGCAGCAGATCCAGCCTCCACTCGCGCTCCGATCCGCCGATTATCTCGCCGAAGCGCGGCACGAGGACGTCCATGGCCGCGACGGTCTTGCCGTCGTCGTTCTGCTTCATGTAGAAGGCTTTTATATCCTTCGGGTAATCGGTGACGACGAGCGGGCCGCCCACCACTTTCTCGGTGAGGAACTTCTCGTGCTCGCTCTGGAGGTCGCAGCCCCAGTAGGGCTCGAACTCGAAGACGCCCTTGTGCTTCTCGAGCTCGGCCACCGCTTCGGTGTAGGTCATGCGCGAGAAGGATCCGTTCGCCACCTTGGTCAGGTCGTCGATCAGGCCGGGCTGGACCCTGGCGTCGAAGAAGGCGAGATCCTCGGCGCAGTCCGCGAGCGCGGTCCTGACAAGGTGGAGGATAAAGTCGCGGGCCAGGGCGATGTCGTCCTCGAGTTCGGCGAAGGCCACCTCGGGCTCGATCATCCAGAACTCGGAGAGATGGCGCGTGGTGTTGGAATTCTCGGCGCGGAAGGTTGGGCCGAAGGTGTAGACGCGGTTCAGGGCCTGGCAGTAGGTCTCCACGTTGAGCTGGCCGGAGACGGTCAGGAAGGCGGGCTTGCCGAAGAAGTCGGCGTCGTAGTCGACCTTGCCCTCGGAGGCAATCCTAGCCAGGTCGAGGGTGGTCACCTGGAACATGGCGCCCGCGCCCTCGGCGTCGGAGGCCGTGATGAGGGGCGTGTGGACGTAGTCGAAGCCTTGCTCCTGGAAGAACTGGTGGACGGCGAAGGCCATCCGGTTCCTGACGCGGGCCACGGCGCCGAAGGTGTTGGTGCGGGGCCGCAGGTGGGCGATCTCCCGGAGGAACTCGAGGGAGTGGGCCTTTTTCTGCAGGGGGTAGCTGTCCACGGGCGCCTCGCCGATGACCCTGAGCCCGGAGGCCTTGACCTCGAGCTTCTGGCCGGAGCCGGCGACGAGGACGCCCTCCACCGCCACGGAGGCGCCGGTCGTCGTCCTCTCGAACTCGGGCGCGAAAGCGGGATCGGCCAGCTTGTCCTGGTCGAAGACGCATTGGATATTGGCCATGCAGGAGCCGTCGTTTATCTCGAGGAAAATGGCGGACTTGGTCTGCCTTTTCGTGCGCACCCATCCCTTCACGGTGACGGGCTGCCCTTCCTTGTCCGAGTGCAGCAGTTCTTTGACGGTCGGGATCATGGTCTTCTCCATTCGCGGTAGAAAATTTGAAGTATGATACTCTCCCGCGCCCATAAAATCTATACTGGCTTAGAACTTTTTATGGCCCGATGTTGTCGGTGGGCTCCGCGATGTGTTACTATTTGCATGATTTCACAGAATCGGATCGCCATCGGCACGCTCTGCCGGAGAGGACACCGTTGAAGTACAGCATTCCCGTCGCCTACGCGCTGTGGGCGATCTCAGGGTGCGGGGCGCTCGGCCTGCACCGCTTCTATCTTGGAAAAACCGGCACCGGCTTCGCCTGGCTTTTTTCGGGCGGACTGTTCGGCATCGGCTGCGTCTACGATCTCTTCACCCTGCCGCGGCAGGTCGAGGAGGCCAACCTGCGCTACGAGGCGATGCTCATCGCCCAGGGGCGGGGAGCCGCCCCGCGCTACGTAGGCTCGGGCGACTATGGCCGCCGCGTCCCCGATACGCCCGAAAAAACCATCCTCCGCCTGGCGCGCGCCAACAAGGGCCAGGTTACCCCGGGCGAAGTGGCCATCGAGGGCGACCTATCGGTGGAAGAGGCCCGCAAGGAACTCGACAAGCTCGCCGTGCAGGGGATCGCCGAACTGCGCGTCCGCTCGTCGGGCGTCGTTGTCTACTTCTTCCCGGAATTCGCCGATCGCGGCGGCTCGGACTTCGTGGATCTCTGAGCAGACCGCGCCTTGAGCAGCCCACGCGCCGCCAGGCAAAAGAAAAAGCCCGCTAAAACCTGGCGGGCTTTTTCTTATTCCCGATGCGGCGGGGGCGCCAGCCCGGGGCTCAGCGCCAGAGGAGCCAGATCAGGAGGTAGCCCGAAGTCACGGCGGAGAGGGTGAAGGGCACGGAAATCTTCATGAACTTGGCCGCCGACACTTCGTGGCCTTCCTTGCGCAGGATGCCGAGGCCGGCGATGTTGGCCGAGGCGCCGATCGGCGTCAGGTTGCCGCCCAGGGTCGCGCCCACCATGAGCCCGAAGTAGAGGAGGGTGGGGTCGATGCCAAGCTGCTTGGCTATGCCGCCGACGACCGGCAGCATCGTGGCGACGTAGGGGATGTTGTCGATGAAGGCGGAGAGGAGCACCGACACCCACACGATGAGGGTGTAGATGATGAAGATGTTGTTGCCCGCCACCGAGACGAAGGCGGCGCTGATCGCGTCGACGACGCCCGCTTCGGTGATTCCAGCGATCACGATGAAGAGACCCGCCAGGAGGAGGAGGGTGAAGTAGTCGATCTCCATCAGGGTCACCTTGACCGTCTCGAGGCTCCGCGTCTTTAGGATGTTGTAGGCGAAGCCGACCAGCATCAGGGTCACGCAGATGAGGCCGTTGATGTGGGCGACCACGAAGGGGTGGACGCCGTCCTTGGGCAGGAGGGAGGCGATGATGAGGAGGAGCACCGTTCCGACGAGGAGGTAGGTCGGCACGTAGTCGGTGACCTTCTGTCGCTCCATGGCGGTGAGGGTCTCCTTCTCCTTGCGGAAGAGCGCGAGCAAGACGAACATCGAGACCAGGGCGCCCACCTGGACCACCCAGAACATGCCGGGCTTGCCGTGGTAGACGAAGAAGTCGAGGAAGTTCATGCCGGCGTGGCCGCCGAGGAGGATCGAGGTCGTGTCGCCGACCAGGGTGGCGGCGCCCTGGAGGTTCGATGAGATGGCGATGGCGATGATGGCGTTCACCGGCGATATCTTGAGCTTCTTGGCGATGGTGACGGCCACCGGCGCGACCATCAGCACCGTCGCCACGTTGTCGACGAAGGCCGAGATGATCCCCGCGAAGAGGGCGAGGGCGATGATAGCCCACTTCACGTTGGGCATCTTTTCGATGATGAGATCGGCCAGGAGGGCGGGCATCTTCGAATCGATGAAGAGGGAGACGACGCCCATCGTGCCGAGGATCATCATGATGACGTTCCAGTCGACGGCGCCGAACACCTTGCCGATGGGCAGGATGCCGGCGATGACGAAGATCGCTGCGGAACCGAGCGCGATGTAGGCGCGGTACTTGGGTAATGCGAGAAGGGCCACGTAGGTGACGGCGAAAAGAATCAGGGCGAGTATCATCATTGCGGTCTTTCCTTTGCGGTAAAAATGAATAATTATACCGCGCAGGAAGGACTATAACACGGCTTTCTAAATCCTGTCAGCAGGTGAAAAAATTTGCAATATTCAATAAAATATATGGTATAAGATATCGTCGCGCTTTTAGGGGGGCGGCGAAAGCCGGCTCCCCCGTGCGCCGCTCATCTCAACTTCAAGGCGCGTACAGCGCGATATCGCCCGTGCCTCCGGAGATATGGGGAAGGAAATCCCACTCGTTTCTTGTGCTGCCATAATAGTATTTATACTGAGGGTTCCAATTCGCCTTTATATTTGTCTTTGCATAGGCGTACGCCTCGGCTACGGTCACGTAGCCGTCACCGTCGGAATCCCCAGAGGCCGCGGCCTTCAGCAGATAATTGGTGAAGGCCCCATGCCCGCTGCTGCCATCATCCCATGAGACTTCGTTCGAGCCGGCGGCGGAGAGGGCGACGAGGTCGCGCCCCCCGAGCGAGGCGAGATTGGTGGCTACCAGGTTGTTGAAATCGGAAAGCGCGGCGAGAAGCACGCCTGTTTCCGCGGTTGTTCCCAAGGCCTGACTGTAGTCTGCTGGCGACGTGTCGACCGAGTTGGCGTCTTTGACAAAGCCGCCCGAATAGCAGGAATCGAGGATCAACACGCGATTCTTCGCGGGCACGGCTTCCATCCAGGAACTCAGGGTGGCGGGAGTGATCCATTTGCTCAGGTCATTTTGGGTGTTCGGGTATATAATATTATTGTAGGTATAACTAGTTCCAAGATCTATAATCCCATTTTGCGGAATGATATAGGGTGTCCCCGCGTCGTCGATCGATCCGTGCCCGGAATAGTAAACCAGAATTGAAGCGTTTGTGTCGCCGCCTATGATAGTGCTAAAAGAAGCAATATCCGCCTTTATAGTCTCGTAGGTCGCATCGGTGTTCACTAGTTTATACTTTACATTCCAGCCTTGATTGCCGAGCAGCGCAGCTATGCTGTTAGCATCGTCGTCACAATATGACAGGTTTGGATAAATCCCTTCAGCATAATTGGGGCAATACTTTGATATTCCTATCACGAGCGCATATCGGTTGCTTGGAGTCGAAACGCCCTGGCTCGTGAGCGAGCAGGAAGAGATGATCGCCGCCGCGAGAATGAGGAAACAGAGGGCGATGAAGCTTCTCGATGCGGGCTGCGATGACCGCGCGCTCATTTTGCGCCTCCTCTGGCCAGCTTGATCACAACGCCAAGATCGAGACCTACCGAAATCGTGCGGGCCGTACCCCTGTACAGGTATTCGATCGGGACCGCGGCGATCGCGTCGAAGGCGAGGCCGCCAAAAAATGGAAGGGTGACAGGCGCCTTGTAGCGAAGCTCGCCGACTGCCGAGGCGAAGGCGGTTACTTGATTGAGCCCCGTAAAGCGCGAGGCTGAAACCGCTCCTCCCACAAGGATATCCAGTTCCCCGCGGCCAAGACTCAAGCGCGCTCCGGTCAGCGCCGCGAGCCTATAACCCCAAAAAGCGCGGAACCTGAAGAGGCTGGCATCCCATGCGGAAGACCCGATCGAGAAAACGCCCAGCTCCGCCCTTAGGGGAATCCAATGCGACATCGCGTACTCGATTCCAACGGTCGTATCGAAGCCCCAGGCCGGGAGGATGTTCGTATACGCATCGTAGCTCGGGGCGAAGCGCGCTCCTCCTGAGATGTCGGTCCTGATGCCCTGTGCGGCGGCGGCTGCGTCCGAGGTTCCCGCGAAGGCGGGTGAAAGCGAGAGGAAGAGCGCGGTCACAGCCAGCGCTGCGAAGGCAACTGTTCTATTTTTCATTGTCGCTCCGGCTTCGCTATGCATATCTACCTTACTCTCCTTCTACTTTACCCTAAAAAAGTGTAAACTCAAACCGGGTTACAGATGTTTAACAATTCTTACCGACCCGAGCGGCGAAAGGTTGCTCGACATATCTCCCGCACAAGCCTCATCTGCGCGTTCCTCGCCGCTGCGTTCCTCGCCGGCTCCTGCTCAAAGGGCTACTCGCGCTTCATGAAACTGCCGCCCGATCCTGCGGTTGCCTCGGAACTGGGCTGGGCGGTGGTCACCTCCGCCTACGCCAGGGCGAAGGCGGAGCCTGGCAGCGCCTCGCCGGACGGCGAAATCGTCCGCCGCGGCACGATCTTCCGCTGTGGCGAGCGCAAGATCGATCCGGCGGGGCGGGACCTGGGCGGGCTCTGGTATCGCATGGGCGGGCAAACGCGGGACGCTTGGCTCCACGAGAGCGATATCAGTATCTTCACCTCCGAGGAGCAGGCTCGCGAAGCGGTCACCTCGCTCCCCTAAGCGAAACGCTCAGGAAGGCACATGGATTTCTTCAAAACGTGGATTCTGCCCACCGTCATGGGCGCCATCATCGGGTATTTCACCAACTGGCTCGCGATCAAGATGCTTTTCAGGCCCCTGAAGCCCGTCTACCTTGGCAGGCTCAGGCTCCCCTTCACGCCGGGCATACTGCCCAGGGAGCGCGAGCGCCTGGCGAGGAGCGTCGGCGACACGGTCTCCCGCGAGCTCCTGACGCCCGAAGTGTTCAAGTCCCGCCTCGGCGAGCCCGCTCTGCGGGACAAGGTCGAGCTCTCGGTGCGGGGCGTAGTCGACCAGCTGCTCGCCAACGACGCCTCCGCCCTGATGTCCGGCCTCGCGGATCTCGGCGCGGGCATCTCACGCGGCGAGGCCGAGGTTCCGGAGGCCGCGGCGCTCGCGGGGGCCTCGCTCCGCGCGGTCTTCGCGTCGGACGAGTTCCGCCGCGCGCTGGCCGCCGCCGCGGGGAAGGCCGCGGGGGACGCAGGCAAGCTTCCCCTGGGCAGCCTCGTTCCGCCGGAGCGCCTGCGTTCCCTGGCCGAAAGCTTCGCCGAAGACTGGTCGGGCCAGGACAGGCGCGCCATGGTGGAGGCTTTCATCGATCGCGTCTTCGAGTCTTCGCGGGGCAATGCGCCTCTCTTGAGCGCGGAAACCGTCGCGCCCCTCGCCGAAGTCGCCTCGCGGTCCTTCTACCGCGGCCTCCTGCCCGTCGCCGAGCGCATACTTTCGAGCCCCGCGGTCCAGAGCGACTTGAGCGCCGTCGGCCGCGACATGGTCAAGCGTGCGATCGGGCGCCTGGGACCCGTCCAACGGCTCATCGTCGGCGCCGCCAACTACGAGAAGACCTTGAGCGATTCCATGCCCGAGACGATCGCGGACTTGAAGGACGCCATCGTGCGGCTCCTGCGCGGCAGGGAGATGGAGGACAAGGTCGTGGAGGCCATCATCTCCTACCTGCGCGCGCCGCGGCTCGCCCACGAAGCCTTCCCCCTCGCGCCGCTCTTTCCCGTCGCGGAGGTCAAAAAGGCCTCGCGCCTGCTCTTCGAAGGGCTTGGGGCGGAGAAAGAGGGATTCGCGGCGGCCGTCGAGCAGCGCTATCGCTCGCTCGCGGACAAGTCGATCGACGAGCTTCTGCCGGGCTTGGCCGCGGCCCTGTCGGGAAGCGTCGAGCGCGGCCTCCCGGCCTTGCCGGACAGAGGGGCGGATATCGCGGCGGGGGCGCTTGGCGCCTTCCTCGTCGATTACGCCGATCGGATCAGGGGCAGGACGGTGGGCGACATACTCGCCCTGGGCGAGGAGAAGCGGGCGCGCATCGCCGCCATGATCGCGGACGGCGTCGTGGCGGCCCTCTCGTCCCAGGCCGAGCGCCTCGTCGAGGCCCTCGACGTCAAGACCATGGTGGTCGACAAGCTCGACCAGCTGGACATGGCCGAGATCGAGCGCATCATCCTCCAGGTCGTGGACAAGGAACTCAACTGGATCACGATCCTGGGCGGAATCCTAGGGGGGATCATCGGCGTCTTCCAGAGCCTGGTCTCGCTGCTGTAACGGCCGGCGACGGCTCAGGCGCTCTCAGGCGAAGAAGGTCTTGGCCTCGGCGCAGAGATAGAAAGATCCCGTGACGAGGAGGGCCGCGCCCCGCGCCTCGGCTTCGCCCGCGGCGAGGGCCAGGGCCGCGGCGGTGTCTTCCTCGAGCCTCGCGTCCGGCCTGAGCGCGGCGAAGCTCGCGTAGACCGCCTTGGGATCGCTCGCCTTGAAGGTTCCCGGCTTCGTCACCACGATCGCCTCGAAATGCGGCGCCAGGATGGCCGCCATCTCGGCGTGGCGCTTGTCGTAGGCGCAGGCGAAAAGGAGCACCTTGGGGCCCGGGAAGAGGCTGCGCGCCGTGTCCGCGGCGAGCCTGATCGATTCGGGCGTATGGGCTCCGTCCAGCACGACGGGCGGGTCGGCCCGCACGAGTTCGAAGCGGGCGGGCAGCCTGGCGGCCGCGAGCCCCCGAACGAGGTCCGCGGGCTTGAGCCCGGGCAGGGCGCAGGCGGCTGCCATGGCGGCCAGGGCCATGTTCTGGGCCTGGATGGCCCCGATGATCGGGCTGTGGACCTCGAGGCCGGCGGGCGAGAGGAGGGCTTTCAGCGAAGCCCAGGCATCCGGCCCCGCGACGAGGCGGCACGATGTCCCCGAAGGGGCGACCCGCGCATCCTCGGCGTCGATAGCGGCGCCGACGAGGCGCAGCGCGCTTTCCGATTCGGCGGCCCTGGCCCGGAACACGGCCAGGGCTTCCCCCTTCTGCCGCGCCAGGCAGACGGGCTTGCCCTTCTTGATGATTCCCGCCTTCTCGAAGGCGATCTTGCCGATGGTGTCGCCCAGGAACTGCGTGTGCTCCAGCTCGATGGGCGTTATCGCGGACACGTCGGGATCGACGATGTTCGTGGAGTCGAGCCTTCCGCCCATCCCCGTCTCGATCACCTGCGCCGCGCAGCCTTCGGCCCTGAAGGCGCAGAACGCCACCAGGGTAGTCAGCTCGAAGTAAGTGGGCAGCTCGGCGCCGGGGAAGAAGTCCGCCGGTTTCCCCTCGACGAAGGGGAGTATCTCCTCCATGGCGGCGATCAGGGTCGCTTCCGGCATTTCTCCGTTCGACAGGGCGATGCGCTCCTTCCAGCGGAGGAGGTGGGGAGAGGTGTAGAGTCCGGTCTTGAGGCCGGCGGCGCCGAGGATGCCCGCCGCCATGGTGGAGACGGAGCCCTTGCCCTTGGAGCCGGCGACGTGGATGGTCAGCCTGCCGAGGTGGGGGTTGCCCAGGAGCGCCGAGAGGAAGAGCATCCGGTCGAGCTTGAACTCGGTCTTCTGGCCTTTTTCGACGTTGACGAATTCCATGAGGTAGTCGAATACGTCCTCCGAGGAGGAAAAGCGCGGTCGAGCCATGGCATGAGCATGGAGCGCCGGCTCGCCCGAGGTCAAGCGGCTTCGGGCGCGAAAATACCTGTCGCCGTCGATCGTCGACTCGTCAAGAATGTTCCGGCCGCTGCCGATACTTGGCTCATGGAAGGGGTCTCTTGAGAAGCGCACATCCGATCGACGACCTTTTGGCGGGCGGGACTTCGGCGCGGAAAAGGTCGCGGCCAATGAATACCAGGAACCATCTCAGGGCGGAGACCTCCGAAGCTCCGGGCGCGGCCGCCGAGGCTTCGCCGCGCGCCGTGCGCGTCCTCATCGTCGTCGAATCGGAGGGCGCTGTCTTCGACACCCTGGCCAGGCAGCACGAGAAGGGCTATATTCCCGCCTTCGCCGGCTGTTTTTCCTGGGGAATTCCTCCGTCGACCTGCGCCGGGCTCTGGCGTCGCCTCGCCCTGTCCTCGCGGCTTCGGGGGCAGGAGCCCTCGCTCATCCTCCTTTCGGCCCTGCGGCTCCTCAACCGCTCGGCGCCCTCGATCAGGCGCGCCGCGGTGATCAAGGTGCTGGAATCCTGGCTCGCCTCGCCCGCAAGGGATCCGCTGGCTTTCGCCCGGGCGCCCTCAGGAGGCCCCGAGCGCCTCATACTCGACTGGATGACGATGTCGTCCTCCCTCCTCGAGGAGGAGGGCTACGCGCCGGCATTTTCCGGGGCGCTGGCTTTCCTGAAGGGCGCGAAGGCCGCCGCGCCGGGGGCCGAGATCCTCGTCCACTCGAGCCTGCCCGAGGCGGCGGCGCTCAATCAGTGGGAAGTGGCGGGAATGGGTGATTGCTTTTTGAGGATCGCCGGGGCCGAGCGCGGCGATTTCGCCGCCTACCTGCGTGCCGCCCTGCGGAACGGCTACGATCGCGGCCCCATCCTCGTGGTGGGCTCCACGGGCGCGTCCTGGCAGGCCGCCCAGTCGGTGGGGGCCCGCTTCTACGCCATAAGCCCCGGCGGCGAGGACGAGAGCTGGGACTATCTGGCGGAGAGCTTTTTCCCGGCCTTCCTGAGGGGCGAGACCGTACTCGCCGAGCGCGACTCGACGGGGTTCATGCGTATGATGCTCGAAGACATCGAGAGCGCCGCGGCCGAGGTTTAGCCGCCTAGGGCTCCAGCCGGGCCAGGGCGACGAAGAAGGGCCAGTCGACGGTGCCGGGCAGGGCGTTCAGCGTCGTTTTCAGGAAGGCCGTCGCCGCTTCCCCCAGTTCCCTCCGCAGGTGCGATCCATATTCGGATTTGGGCGAGAGCCATTCCGCGATCTCCGCCGCCTCGAGCTGCCTTGGGCAGGATATGCGCTCGACGCGCCACGAAAGCGCCACGGGAAGCCCGGCCGCCGCCAGGCGCGGGGCGAGGGCGGCGCCGATGGCGGCCTCGTCGAAGCGCGGGGAGGCGGAGGCGAGGCCGGGGCCCCCGCCGCGGGAAGCCTCGGCCCGCGAGAGCGCGGCTATGAGCTCGCGCACCTGCTCGCCGCCACTAGCGATGTTCAGCGCGAGCATCTCGGAGAGGCAGCTCGAGCGGCCGTCGAGAAGCTCGAAGAACGCGATCTCCCCCCGGCCGGCGGCGGCCGCCGCGAGCGCCGCCCGGGCGTGGGACCAGTAATCGAAGCCGGAGTCGTGGCTCCCCAAGGGCTCGCAGATGATGACCTTGTCGAAATGGCCGAATCCGAAACGCCTCTCCGCCCAGTCGGCGGCCGCCTCGGCGGGAAGCCGGTCGGGGACGGCGGCCATGGGCCTCAGCAGCTCGGGGATGTCGGAGGTCAGCCGCTCGAGCTGGTCCTTGGCCTCCTCGTTCTCGACGAGGGCCGCCACGGTGCCTTCCGGGGCCCGCCTCGTCGCCTCGAGGGCGTAGAAGCCCTTGCGCGGGTCGAAGATCAGGGCGGAATCGGATCGCCCCAGGGCCAGGGTGTCGAAAAGGAAGCTTCGCGCCGCGCGCAGCCTGAGCGAGGCCGAGCCCTCGGCGCGCGACATCCACTTTTTCCGCTTCTCGCCTTCCTTGGACCAGACCGAAAGTTCCTGTTTGGCGCTTGGCGCCGAACCGGCGCTATCCACATCGCTCGCCAGCACCGAAAGCTGAGCCTCGCGCCGCTCCAGGACCTCGTTCCGCCTCGCGCCCTCGAGCCCCAGGCTTCCCGGAAAGTAGAAGACCGAGCGTTTGAGCGAGTCGGGCAGGTATTGCTGGGCCACCCAATGATCCTTGTAGGCGTGGGGGTACTGGTAGCCTTCGCCGTGGCCGAAGCCGACCGCGTCCCTGTTGGCGTCCTTGAGGTGGTCGGGCACGTCGGCGCCCTCCTCCTCGACGGCCTTGCGGGCGTCGAAGTAGCCCATGGCCGAGTTGGATTTCGGCGACGTCGCGAGGTAGAGGGCCGCCTCGGTCAAATGGAACTGTCCCTCGGGCAGGCCGATCCTGTCGAAGGCCTGGGCGCAGGCGGCGACCACCTGCACGGCGTTGGGGTCGGCCAGGCCGACGTCCTCCGCCGCCGAGATGAGCATGCGGCGGAAGATGAAATTCGGGTCCTCGCCCGCGTAGACCATGCGGGCGAGCCAGTAGAGGGACGCGTCGGGGTCGGAGCCCCGCAAGCTCTTGATGAAGGCGCTGATGGCGTCGTAGTGGTAGTCGCCGTCCTTGTCGTAGAGGACGACGCGCTTCTGGATGCTCTCCTCGGCGGTGCCGAGGCTCACCCTGATCGCCGTTCCCGGAGCCGGCGGCCAGGAGTCCACGGAAGTCTCGATCGCCAGCTCGAGGGCGTTGAGGAGGCTCCGCGCGTCGCCGTCGGCCGTGTGGACCAGATGCTCCAGGGCTCCCTCCTCGAAGCCGACGGCGTAGGCGCCGTAGCCGCGCTCGGGGTCGGCTATCGTCATGCGGGCGACCGCCGCGAGATCCTCGTCAGTCAGTTGCCTGAGCAGGAAGACGCGCGAGCGCGACACCAGGGCGCGGTTGACCTCGAAAAAGGGGTTCTCGGTGGTGGCGCCGATCAGGACCACCGTGCCGTTCTCGACCCAGGGCAGGAGGGCGTCCTGCTGGCTGCGGTTCCATCGGTGGACCTCGTCGACGAAGAGGATGGTCTTGAGCGAGTAGAGCTCGTAGTGGCGGCGCGCCTTTTCGAGCGACTCGCGCAGCTCGCCGACGCCCGAGAGCACGGCGTTGAGCGCGATGAAGGCGCTGCGGGTGGTGTTGGCGATGATGCGGGCCAGGGTCGTCTTCCCCGTGCCCGG
>JAJTBU010000043.1 GCA_021286735.1 bacterium | reverse complement strand
GAATTCTACCCCAAGGCGGGCTGGGTCCTGCGTCCGGCCAATTATCCCTACGGTAACCCGGGCAGGGGCTGGAAGGTTTTCCAGACGAAGGCCGGTAAGATCGCCGTCGTCACCTTGCTGGGGCAGTCGGGTTTTCCGCGCGTCCACGCGGACAACCCCTTTTCGGCCATCGACCAGATCCTGGGCAGGCTCGCCGGCGAGACCAAGGCGGTCGTCGTCGACTTCCACGCCGCCACGACGGCCGAAAAGCTCACGCTCGCGAACTATCTCGACGGCAGGGTCTCGGCCGTCGTGGGCACGCACTGCAAGGCGCTCACCGCCGACGCGCGCGTCATGGCGGCCGGCACCGCCGCCATCACCGACGCGGGGCGCACCGGTTCTTCGATGTCCGTCGGCGGCATGGATCCCGAAGCCCGAGTCCGCGAGTTCATGACGGCGGTCCGCGTCTATGAGGGCGACGGCACGCTCGGGCTCGAAGCCCAGGGCTGTTTCTTCCGGATAGGCGATTCGGGCCTGGCGGAGCGCATGGAAAGTTTCAGGATTCCCTGCAAGGAGCTGATCGATGAAAGAAAGAGCGACCGTCAATAAGGTCGAGGGCAAATACCTCTCAGTCGCCATCGCCATGCACGATGGCTGCGCGTCCTGCATCAACAACAGCTGCAAGAACGGGCGCAGCGACCTTCGCGCCTACAACCGCGACGGACTCGAGATCGCCGAGGGAGACCAGGTCGAGATCGAAATCGCCGGCACCGAGCAGGCGCGCGGGGCCCTCTGGGTCCTCGGGCTGCCGGTCGTCGCGCTCTTCGCCGGCTACGGCCTCGGCAGGGTCCTCTTCCCCGCGTCGGGCGAAGGTCCCGCCGTGGCCGCGGCGGGTGGCCTCTTCGCGCTCGCCCTGGCCGTCGGCCTCCTCGTCCAGAAGGGGCGGAGGAACGACTCCCTCCCCATCGTGACGAAGAAATTCAGCGACTGAAAACGTTTCTCCATCCAGAAATCTCTGTTTGACTCCGTCCACCATCGGTGAAATAATGAGGAGTGGTTGGCGTTGCCAATCCTTTTCGATCTCACAGATCCAATGGAGATAGACGGATGAAGCGATCATTTTCATTCTGCCTTGTCGCGTCATTGCTCTGCGTCGCCGCCGCCGTCGGCGCGGCTCCGAAGTCGGAAGATTACTATTCCGTATACGCGGGAGAGCTGACGACGCTCAATTATCTCGTCGTCGCCGCCGAGAACGAGCACTCCGTCATCGCGAACGTCGTCGACGGGCTCGTCGAGTACGACAAGTACGGCGTCCTGGTCCCCTCGCTCGCCACCGAATGGTCGAACTCGGCCGACGGCAAGACCTGGACCTTCACGCTCCGCAAGGGCGTGAAGTGGGTCGACAACAAGGGCAAGGTCTACGCCGAGGTCAAGGCCCAGGACTGGGTCGACGCGGCGAAATACCTCTTCGACAAGAAAAACGCCTCCCTCACCGCCAAGATCGCCTACGACGTCGTCAAGAACGCCAAGGCTTATTTCGACGGAACGTTGACCGATTTCAGCCAGGTCGGCGTCAAAGCCCTCGACAAGTACACCGTCCAGTATACCCTCGAGAAGCCGGTGCCCTATTTCCTGAGCATGCTGACCTACGTCTGCTTCCTGCCGGTGAACGGCAAGTTCCTGGCCGCCGCGGGCAGCCGCTTCGGCACTGACAACAAGACCATCCTCTACAACGGCGCCTACATCCTCGAAACCTTCGAGCCCCAGGTGGGCCGCACCATGGTCCGCAACGACAAGTACTGGGACAAGGAGCAGGTCTACATCAAGCGCCTGATCTTCAAGTACAACAAGGAAGCGACCACCCTCGGACCCGAGCTCTTCCTCCGCGGCGAGATCTCGTCGGTCTACGTGCCGAGCGCCCTCATCGATTCCTGGATGAAGGACCCCGCGAAGAAAGCCGTCGTGCGCCCCGCCGAGACTTCGTCCTACACCTATTTCTACGCCTTCAACTTCAACCCGACCTTCGACGCCCAGTACGAGCCCGACAACTGGAAGGTCGTAGTCAACAACAAGAATTTCCGCGAGTCCATCTTCCACGCGCTGGACCGCAGGGCCGCGATGATCACGGCCGAGCCCTACGCCCCCGAGCGGAGGCTCCAGAACACCATCACGCCGCGCAACTTCGTCAACGCCTCGGGCAAGGACTTTGTCGACATGGCCGACCTCGCCAAGTACTCCAAGACCGATTCCTTCAACAAGGCGCTCGCGCTCGATTTCAAGGCCAAGGCCAAGGCCGAGCTCGCCGGCAAGGCGACTTTCCCGGTCAAGATCATGATGCCGTACAACGCGGGTTCGACCGACTGGACGAACCGCGCGCAGGTCGTCGAGCAGCAGCTCGAGAACCTCCTGGGCAAGGACTATGTCGACGTGATCCCCGTCTCCTTCCCGGCCACGGGCTTCCTCGGCGCCACCCGCCGCAAGGGCAACTACGCGATCCAGGAATGCAACTGGGGCCCCGACTACGCCGACCCCGAAACCTACACCGACCCCTTCATCACCGGCTCCAACTACAACTGGCCGGAAAAGGCCGAAGGCTACGCGCAGGCCAACGGAAAGCCCGTCTACGAGAACATGGTCGCCGCCGCCAAGGCCGAGGTCGTCAACATCGCCAAACGCTACGAGCTCTTCGCGAAGGCCGAAGCCTACTTCATCGGCGAAGCCTTCGTCATTCCCTACGCGATCGGCGGCGGCGGCTTCCAGGCATCGAAGCTCGAACCCTTCTCCTATCCCTTCGCGCCCTTCGGCATGTCTTACCTGAAATACAAGGGTCAGACGGTCATGCAGAAGCCCCTCGCCACCGAGGCCTACAACAAGATGAAGGAAGCCTGGGACGCCGAGCGCGAGGAAGCCCTCAAGAAATCCAAGTTCTAGACGCAATCCACATCGCTGACGCTTCGTGAGCGCGGCGGGGGAGGGGCGGAAGCCCCTTCCCCGTTTCGCCGAATCGACCCGGAGATCGAATGGCTAGGTATGTCCTTAAGCGCTGCCTGCAATCGCTCGCAACGCTTTTCATCGTGGTTTCGGTTGTCTTCCTGCTGATGCGCCTCCTGCCCCTCGAGGGCTATTTCGGCGACGGCTACGACAAACTCTCTCCCGAGCAGCGCACCGCCGCGCTGCAGCGCATGGGACTGCTCGATCCCTGGTACGTCCAGCTCGGCAATTTTTACGTCAGGCTCTCCAGGGGCGACCTGGGCACCTCGATCATCTACCGGCGCGACGTCCCGGTCACGGAAATCATCGCCCCGCGCATTCCCTATTCGATGTATTTCGGCGTCTTCGCCACCCTGCTCGCGCTCGCGCTCGGGCTGACGTTGGGCGTTTTCATGGCGCGCAGGAAGGGCCAGGCGCTCGACAAGGCGGGCACCGCCTACATCGTGCTGATCAACGCGATGCCCTCGGCGGTCTACCTCCTCTTCATCCAGCTCTACGGCACGAGCCTTTTCTCGCTGCCGATCCTCTTCGACAAGTATCGCCCGAACAGCTGGATACTGCCGGCCATCTCGCTGTCGTTGGGCGGCATCGCCGGCTACGCCATGTGGATACGCCGCTACATGGTCGACGAGCTCAACAAGGACTATATAAAGCTGGCCAAGGCCAAAGGCCTCCCGGAAAAGCTCATCATGGTGCGGCACGTCATGCGGAACGCCTTCGTGCCGATGGCGCAGTACCTTCCCGCGGCGATTCTCTCGACGATCGCCGGGTCGATCTATATCGAGTCGCTCTACTCCATCCCGGGCATGGGCGGTCTCCTGGTCGACGTGATCCAGCGTCAGGACAACCCGATGGTGCAGGCCCTGGTGCTGATCTTCTCGTCCGTGGGCATCGTCGGCCTCTTCCTCGGCGATGTCCTGATGGCGGTCTTCGACCCGAGGATAAAGCTCGTGAAAGGGGAGGGGGCGCGATGAGCGGCAAAACGCGAATCGAGGCGATCGATCCCGGGCTCTTCGAGTTCGCGGGATTCGACGAGAACGCCTCCGAGCAGATCGGTTATTCCGACTATTCCTACTGGGGCTCGACGGTGAAGGTTTTCCTGAAGAACAGGGTGGCCTTCGTCCTCCTCGTCATCCTGGGAGCCCTTTTGCTCTTCACCTTCGTGCAGCCCCTCCTTCCAGGGCAGCGCTCGCCCACGAAGATCAACATCGATCCCGCCACGAGCGTCCAGATGCGCAACAGGGCCCCCGACGCGACCTATTGGTTCGGCACCAACTCGATCGGCCAGGACCTCTGGGCGCGGATATGGAGCGGCACGCGGACGAGCCTCCTAATAGGCCTCATCGTCGGTTTCTTCGAGATGATCGTCGGCATCGTCTACGGCGCGCTCTGGGGCTACGTGCGCAAGCTCGACCGCGTGCTGACCGAAATCTACAACGTGCTCAACAACATTCCCACGACGATCATCCTCCTCCTGATGGCCTACATCCTGCGCCCGGGATTCAGGACGATGATCATCGCGATGTGCGTCACCGGCTGGCTGGGCTTGGCGCGCTTCGTGCGGAACCAGATCGTCATCATCCGCGACCGCGAGTACAACCTGGCCTCGCGCTGCCTCGGCACGCCGACGCGGCGCGTGATCGCGAAAAACCTCCTGCCCTACCTCGTCTCGGTGATCATGCTGCAGACGGCGCTGTCGATTCCGGGGACGATGGGCGGGGGGGTCTTCCTCACCTATATCGGACTGGGATTGCCGGTGAGCATTCCCTCGCTCGGCAACCTCGTGAACGAGGGCAGGCTCATCATGATGTCCCCCGAGCTGCGCTACCAGCTGATATTCCCGACGATCGTGCTGTCCATCATCACGATCTCGTTCTATGTGCTCGGGAACGCGTTCGCCGACGCGTCCGACCCGCGCAACCACGTGTAGGGGGGCGCCTTGAGCTTGGCGAAAGCGGAAAAAATACTCGAGGCGAACGACCTCGTCATCAAGTTCGGACTGCGGGGCCAGACGCTCACCGCGATCCGCGGCGCCAGCCTGGATGTTTTCGAGGGCGAGACGCTCGCGATCGTGGGCGAATCGGGATCGGGCAAGTCGGTGCTGACGAAATCATTCATCGGCATGCTGGACCGCAACGGCTGGGTGGATTCCGGCTCGATCATCTTCGAAGGCCGGGATCTCGCGGCGTTCCGCGACGAGAAGCAGTGGCTCGCCATCAGGGGCAAGAAAATCTCGATGGTCTTCCAGGACCCGATGACATCGCTCAACCCTCTGAAGACGGTGGGCGCGCAGATCGCCGAAGTGTACGCGCTGCACCGCGGCTACGGGCCCAAGGAGGCCGCCGCCGCCGCTGTCGAGATACTGGGCCGCGTGGGCATCCCCGACGCGGGCAAGCGGCACAAGCAGTATCCGCACGAGTTCTCCGGCGGCATGAGGCAGCGCGTCGTCATCGCCATTGCGATGGCCTGCGCTCCGCGCATCCTGATCTGCGACGAGCCGACGACGGCCCTGGACGTGACGATCCAGGCGCAGATCCTCGACCTCATCCGCTCGCTGCAGGCCGAGTTCGGCTTCACGACGATCTACATCACGCACGACCTGGGCGTGGTGGCCAACGTCGCGGACCGCGTGGCCGTGATGTACGCGGGCAAGATCGTCGAGTGCGGGACGGCTGAGGAAGTGTACTACGATCCGCGCCACCCCTACACCTGGGCGCTCCTCTCGTCGCTACCCCAGCTCGGCATCAAGGGGAAGCCGCTCTTTTCGATCAAGGGCACGCCGCCCAGCCTCTTCAAGGAGATCGAGGGCGACGCCTTCGCGCCGCGCAATCCCTACGCCCTCAAGCTGGACTTCGTGCGCGAACCGCCGCGTTTCCAGGTGAGCCCCACGCACTGGGCGGCGACCTGGCTGCTCGACCCGCGCGCGCCCAAGGTGGAGCCGCCCGAGATCATCGGGCAGCTGCGCGATTGCGGGAAATCCGAGGCCGCCTGCGCTGATCTCGGCGGCGGGAGGGCGGGACGATGAGCGGCGCCATGCTGGATCGTGAAAAAATAATCGAGGTCAAGGACCTCTCGGTCGACTTCAGGGTGAAGGGCGGGAATTTCCGCGCCGTCGACAAGGTCAATTTCCACATCTACAAGGGCGAGACCTTCGGGCTCGTGGGCGAGTCGGGCTCCGGCAAGACGACGATCGGCCGCGCCATCGTGCGGATCAACGAGGCGTCGGGCGGCGAGATCCTGTTCAAGGGGCGGCGCATCGACGGGCGCATACCCCCGGAGCTCGACCGCGAGGTCGTGCAGAAGATCCAGATGATCTTCCAGGACCCGATGGCGTCGCTCAACGAGCGCGCCAAGATCGACTACATCGTCTCCGAGGGGCTCTACAATATCCGCGGGTTTTCCAGCGAGGAAGAGCGCCTGGCCTTGGTGCGCAAGGCCCTCCTCGAGGTCGGGCTCCTGCCCGAGTTCGCGAGCCGCTTCCCCCACGAGTTCTCGGGCGGCCAGCGCCAGAGGATCGGCATCGCCCGGGCACTCATCATGTCGCCCGAGTTCATCATCGCCGACGAGCCGATCTCGGCGCTCGACGTCTCCATCCGCGCCCAGGTGCTGAACCTGCTCGCGCAGATCCAGCGCACGAAGGGGCTCTCGCTCATGTTCATCGCGCACGACCTGTCCGTTGTGCGATTTATCACCGACAGGATCGCCGTGATCCATCTGGGCAAGATCGTAGAGTTGGGCGACACCGAGGAGATTTTCTCGCGGCCGCTGCATCCCTACACGCGCTCCCTTCTGCAGGCGGTGCCGCTGCCCGACCCGCGGCGCGAGAAGGGCAAGAAGTCGATCCCCTACGATCCTTCCTGCCACGATTACGGAACGGAGGGGCCCGCGTGGACCGAAGCCCTGCCGGGGCATTTCGCGCTCGGGAACGGCGCGGAGATCGAGGCGTGGACGGGGCGCTACGGCGCGGCGCCGATGCCGAAGCAGAAGTAGAGGACGAGGGAGAGGGCGGCCAGCATCGCTGCGGCCATGAGAAGGACGCGGACGCTCCCGCGTAGCGCCTTGGGGGCGGGGGGCGGGTCGGATCGCCCGGCTCCGGGCTGCCGGGGCCGGGACATGAAGGCGTCGTCCCTCAGGTAGAGAAGCCAGGCGAGAAGCAGATAGAGGCCCATCGCCGCGACGATCGCCCAGGCGAAGTAGTATGGCCTGCCGAGCAGGTCGATGCCGACGAGCCAGGCGGCGGCCGATCCCGCCGCTCCCAGGGCGAGCGCCCGAAGGATGAGCTTCCGCGGGGCGAGGGCGCGCAAGGCGTCCTTGGCGGGGGGGACGTCTCGGGCGAGCGGGGAAGGCCGGTTTCTTCCGCCGCTCTCCGCGGCTCTTTTTTCGGGGGCCTGCATTCTGGGCATCGGGCTCATTCTGGTGGGAACGCTCGCCCCTGTCAACGCCGGGGCGCAAGGTGGAGGCGCGTGGTGCGCGTGGAAGCAAACGATTATGGAAAGGCGCCGCTGCGGGCGCTCGACGAGCGATGCCGCGCCGTCCTGGCCTCGCCGGGCAGGCCGCTGTCGGGCCTGGCGGTCGTGCTGATCGCGGATGGGGAGATAGCCTGGGAAGGCTACTTCGGCGCGCGGCGGTTCGCCGCCGGCGCTCAGGCCGCCTGTACCCCGGCCGAGGCTCCGGCCGACGGGCGGGGCGCCGACCTCCCTGTGGACAGGAATACGCGCTGGCGGGCGGCCTCCATCTCCAAGCCGGCGGCGGCCCTGGGCGCCATGCGCCTGGTGGAGGCTGGCCTCCTCGATCTGGACCGCGACGTCTCCGATTACCTCGGCTACAGCTTGCGCAACCCCGCCTTCCCCGACGCGCCGATCACCCTCAGAACGGTGCTCGGCCACACCTCGAGCCTCCGCGACGCGGATTTCTACTACCCGCCCCTGGGCACGGCCCTGAGCGAGCTTCTCCTGCCGGGCGGGCGCCTGTACGAGAACGGCGCGCACTTCGCCGCGCCCGGAAAAGGCCCCGGCGATGGCGGCGGCGGGGCCGCTGCCGCCGGACCCGACCTGCGGCCGGGCGCCTTCTATGAGTACTGCAACCTCGGCTACGGAGTCCTGGGCAGCGTGGTCGAGCGCGTCACCGGCGAGCGCTTCGACCTGTACATGAAGCGCGCGCTCTTCGATCCCGTGGGCATCGACGCTGCCTACAACCCCTGCCTGCTCTCCGACGAAGCCTTCGGCAATCTCTCCCCGATCTACCGAAAAGCGCCGTCCGACAGCGAGGCCTGGGATACGGAGGGGCCGTGGCATCCTCAGATCGACGATTACAGGAAAGGCAAACCCGCCCTCCCCGTGCGGCTTCCCGCCGGCGCCCCGCCGGGCTTAAGCCTCGGGAGCTACGTTCCGGGCGAGAACGGTTCCCTCTTCTCGCCCCAGGGCGGCATGCGGATCTCGGCGCTCGACCTGGCGGCGATCGCCCGGCTCTTCATCGACGGCGGCGTCGCGCGCGCGGGCCGCGGCGATGTCCGCCTCCTATCGGAGCGGAGCATCGAGGCGATGGCGACGCCCGGCTGGACTTTCGCCGGCGCCGGCGAAACGGCGGCCTGCTCCGGAGGCGGGGGCAACGCCTGTTTCGAGCACAGCCCCGTCTACGCCACCGGCATAGGCCTGATGCGGCCGACCGGCCCCGGCGGCGGCCCCGCCATGTGGGGGCACCGCGGCAACGCCTACGGCTTCCTGGGGGGAATGTTTTTCGACAGGGAAAGCCGCCGGGGCTACGTGTACATGATCGGCGGCGTCGGCGCCGACCCCGACCTGACCCGCGCGCCGAGCGGCCTCTCCGTTTGGGAGGACGAGCTCGGAACAGCCATCGAGGCGGCGCTCAGGTCGATTTGAAGCGCCTGCGCACCTCGAGCTGCTGGGGCGGGGCCTCGGCGATCTCGGCCATGCGCTTGACCCTGTGGTAGAGGGTTTCCTGGGCCGAGACTGGGCTCGAACCCTCGCGCGGGCGCACCTTTTCCCATGAGCCGTCGTCGCGCAGCCGATAGGCGTGCGCCGTATCCTCGAAGTAGGCCTCGAGGATGCCTGCGCAGGTCCGCTTCAAGCCCTCGTCCAGGATAGGGAACATGATCTCCACCCGGCGCTCCAGGTTCCTGGGCAGGCAGTCGGCGCTCGACAGATAGAGCTCCTCCTTGCCCCCGTTCCTGAAACGGTACATCCGCGCGTGCTCGAGGTAGCGGCCCAGGACGCTGCGCACCTCGATCGTGTCCGAAAGGCCGGGAATGCCCGGCCGGAGCGCGCAGACCCCCCGCACGTTCAGCCGCACCGCGACGCCCGCGCGCGAAGCCCTGTAGAGCGCCTCGATAACCTCGGCGTCGGCCAGCGCGTTCATCTTGGCCTCGATCAGCCCCGGCGACTCAGGCGAGGAGCGCTGGATCTCCCGATCGATGAGGGAGAGGATGCGCTTCTTCAGGTCGAAGGGCGCCACGGCGATGTGGGTCAGGGGCTGTATGGTCGAGTAGCCCGTGAGCATGTTGAAGAGGGCCGAGGCCTCCCTGCAGAGATCCGCGCTGGCGGTGAGGAGGGAGAGGTCGGAGCATATCCGGGCCGTCTTGTCGTTGTAGTTGCCGGTCGAGAGGTGGAGGTACTTGCGGATCGAGCCGTCCTTGGCGCGGCGGATCACCAGGGCGGCCTTGGCGTGCACCTTGAGGCGCGCGACGCCGTAGGTGACGATGGCGCCCGCCTGCTCCAAAGTCGAGGCCCAGGTTATGTTCCGCTCCTCGTCGAAGCGCGCCTTGAGCTCGACGACGACGGCCACCTGCTTGCCGTTCCGCGCCGCGCGGATCAGGGCCCTGACGATGGGCGAGTCGCCCGATGTGCGGTAGAGCGTCATCTTGATCGCCAGCACCGCGGGGTCGTCGGCGGCCTCGTCGAGGAAGCGCTGGATCGCGCCGAAGGATTCGTAGGGCACGTGGATGAGGCGGTCGCCGCCGTCGATCTCGTCCCAGACGCTCGCGCCTTCGGGGCCGGGGAGGCTGATCGGCGGCCAGGCCTTGTCCCTGAGGCGCACGCCGCGCAGGCTCAGCTCCCTGCCTTCGATGGCCGCGAGCTCATGGAGCCCCGAGAAGTCGACGGGGCCGTCCATGTGGTAAGTGTCCAGCTCGTCGAGGCCGAGGCCTTTCCGCAGCAGGGCGACGAGGGTCGGCGAGGTGCCGGAGACGCAGAGCCGCACGGGCGTGGAGTTCTGCCGGCCCGCCAGGACCTCCTCCATCGCGGTGAGGAAATCCTCCTGCCTGTTCTCGTCCACGCCGGAGTCGGCGTCCCGCGTCACCTTGAAGACCAGGGAGCCGACGACGCGGTGGCCGGGGAAGAATCGCGGGGCGAAATGCTCGATGAGCTGCTCGATGAGGATGAAGCGCTTGCCTCCCTGGCTCTCGTCCTGGCGGGGAAGGGCGATGAAACGGGCCAAGTTCGCCGGAACCTGGGCGGCCGCGTACACCCGCGCGCCATCTTCGCTTTCGAGCTCGAAGGCGAGGTGGAGGTGGAGGTTTCCCGTCGAGGGGAAGGCGTCCTCCTCGATGCGCAGCGGGGTGATGAGGGGGAATACCTGCTCGACGAAGAAATCTTCCAAGAAGCGCTGTTCCGCCAGGCTCCATTGGCGCGGCGCGGCGATCTCGATGCCCGCGGCGGCGAGGGCCGGCACCATCTCCTCGTGGAGGCAGCGGTACTGGGCCGCCGTGAGTTCGCGCACCCTGGCGGAGATCAGTCCGAGGAGCTTTTCGGGGCCGAGGTTCTCCTGGTCGCCCTGGTCGATATCGCGCGAGGCGCCGCGCTCGACGCAGCGGCCGTCGCCGCGCCGGGCGGCCGCCTTGAGCCCCGCCACGCGCACCATGAAGAACTCGTCGAAGTTGGAGGACACGATGCCGAGGAATCGCAGGCGCTCGAGCAGCGGCCAGGAATCGTCCAGCGCCTCGCCGAGGACGCGCGCGTTGAACTCGATCCAGGAGAGCTCGCGGTTGAGCATCGGATAATCGCTCATCGCGGCCTCAGACTATCATCGGGACCAGCCCGAACACGTCTTCGAACATGTCGCCCTTGTCGGCCAGCGACAGCTTTTCCAGGGAGAGGTCGAGATCCTTCGGCGAGGAGATGAGGAACTTGTCGCCGCTCTTCTCGAAGCGCGCGTCGGCCACCCGCCCCGAATGGTTGCGGTCGAGGGCGTCCGCGACGCGCAGGATGGCGGAGAGCTTCATCACGGCGGTCCTGTCCTCGCGCGGGAGGGAGATGTAGTTCACGTGCGAGGGCGAGGGCGGCGTGCGCCGGTGGTAGCGCACCACGTTCGACACGATGTTGATGTCGCTGCGGTTCAGGCCGAAGATCTCGGAGTTGGCGACGATGTACTCGCCGTGCCGGTGGTGCCCGGAGGCGCGGATGTAGGTGCCGATGTCGTGCAGGATGGCCGCCGTCTCCAAAAGGAGGCGCTCGTGGTTGCCGAGGCCGTGCTCCTTGGAGAGGGCGTCGAAGATCGCCACGCAGAGCGCCCTAACGTGGCGGGCGTGCGTCTCGTCGTAGTGGTAGCGCTTGCCGAGGGCGACCGCCGAGGCCACCACCTGGCGCTTCAGCTCATCCTCGACGCCGGGATCGAGCCCGCGCACCTCGGCCAGGAGGAGGCCCTCCCTGATGGAAACGTTCGGCACGATCACCAGATCGGCCCCCGTGCGCGCCAGGAAAAGGGATTCGATCGCGAGCCCCGAGGCGAGGCCCTCAGCCTCCGACCAGGGGAGGTGGTACTTGGCGATGCACTCTTCGATCGAGAGCTTGGAGACGGTGTCGGCGAAGGCGATGAAGTCGTCGCGGTCGAGCACAGAGTAGAGGTCCA
>JAJTBU010000042.1 GCA_021286735.1 bacterium | reverse complement strand
CGACGGAGTCCACCTCGCGGATCGCGGTCAGGGGCCGGCTGCAGCGCCGCTTGCGCTTGGCCGCCCCCGACTTCTCGAAATGCGTCATCGCCGCGATCACCTTCTTCGCCCCCACCACCAGGTCCATCGCCCCGCCCATCCCCGGCACGAGCTTGCCCGGAACCTTGTAGTTCGCCAGATTCCCCTCCTGGTCCACCTCCAGGGCGCCCAGCACCGTAAAATCGATGTGGCCGCCCCTTATGATACCGAAGCTCGCGGCCGAATCGAAGTAGCAGCCCCCGGGCAGGATCGAGGCGGGCTGGGAGCAGGCGTTGGTCAGGTCGGGGTCGGCCCGGTCGGGGTCCGGCGCGGGCCCGAGGCCCAGCAGGCCGTTCTCGGAGTGGAGAATGAGGGAGACGTTGGGCGGGATGAAGTTGGCGACCAGGGAGGGAATGCCGATCCCCAGGTTCACCACGTCGCCCGAGGCGAAGAATTGGGCGATCCTGCGCGCGATCGCCTCCTTGTTCTCGACATATTCCATCGCGATCCTCTCCTTTCAGGCTCTCACGAGCCGATGCACGAAGATCGAGGGCGTCTGAACCGCCTCGGGATCGAGTTCGCCGATCTCCACGATTTCCTCGACCTCGGCGACCACCATGGCGCAGGCCATCGCCATCAACGGATTGAAGTTGCGCGCCGTCTTGGCGTAGACGAGGTTGCCGGCTCTGTCCGCCCGCTTGGCCTTGATGAAGGCGATGTCCCCGAAGAGCGGGAGTTCGAGGAGGTAGGCCCTGTCCCCCACGACGATCACGCGCTTGCCCTCCTCGACCTCAGTGCCCACTCCCGTCGGCGTGAGTATGCCGCCGAGGCCGCAGCCCGCGGCGCGGATCCTCTCGGCCAGGGTTCCCTGCGGCACCAGCTGCACCTCAAGCTCGCCCGAGTTCATCAGGCGCTGGGTCTCGGGATTGGTGCCGATGTGCGACACGATCACCTTGGAGAAAACGCCGAGGGGGACGAGGGGCGCGACGCCCGTCGTCCTGCCCGTCTTGGGATCGAGCACGGCGGTGTCGTTGCAGACCAGGGTGAGCCCCCTGGAGGGGGCCTTGGCCATCGCGCCGAGGATCGCGTTGGGCGATCCGCAGCCCAGGAATCCGCCGACATGCACGACCATGCCGCCCTTGGCGAGGGCGGCGGCTTCCTCGGCTTCGATAATGGGTTTTTCTACCATCGCTCACCTCGCCGGCGCTGCCAGCTTTTTTACGATATACGTCGCCACGTCCTCCGCGTAGGTGCCGCGGCCGAACCCCGCGTCGAAGCCGAGCTGGGCGGCCATCTTGTTGGAGACGCGCGGGCCGCCGACGACGCAGATAAAGCGGCCGCGCTCGCCCGCGGCCTCGAGGAGCTCGACGAAACGGGCCAGGTTCTCGAGGTGCACGTCCTTCTGCGTGACCACCTGCGAAATCAGGATCGCATCGGCCCGCACCTTGCGCGCGAATTCGATCAGCCGCTCGTTCGGCACCTGGGCGCCGAGGTTGTGCGCCTCCACCATGGGATATCGCTCGAGCCCGTAGTGGTGGTTGCAGCCCTTCATGTTCATGATCGCGTCGATGCCGACGGTGTGGGCGTCGAAGCCCGTGCAGGCGCCGACGATCACCACCTTCCGGCCGATGCGCTCGCGGATGAAATCGTTGATATCGTCCATCGCCATCGGCTTCTCCGCGTCGCCGGAATCGGCCGTCACGGCGTCAAAGTCGATGCCGCGCTCGGTCTTCGCGTAAGCGACGAAGAAAGTGAATTCGTCGTCGAGCGGCGCCGAGTGCGCGATTTCGCACTCGCGGAAACCCCAGCCGAGCACCAGCTCGCGGGCGGCCTCCAGGGCGCGGGCGCCCGAAGGCACGGGAAGGGTGAAGGAAAGCTGGACCTTGCCGTCGTCGAGCGTGTCCCCGTAAGGCCTGACAATGCGTGCCATCGCTGTTCCCCCTTTTCTAGCGTATCGGCAAGGCGGCGGCGAGCCTGCGCTCGACCGGGTTCCAGTACGAAGGGTCCTTCTCGACGAGGCCGTCGAGCCCCTTCCCGCCGTCCTTGGGCCGCGCGACGTCGGCGAACATGCCGGCGGCGATGGCGTCCATGAGCCCCGTCCCCTCTAGCTCGCGCAGGAATCCGAGCGTGCGGTCGAGCACGTCGCGCGCGCGCCGCACCATGATGCCGTCCCGCCGGAATTCGATGTCGTCGCCGAAGGAGGCCATCGCCCTCATCACGTAGCGCGCATCGTCGACGGCGATCGCGCGGTCCATCATGAAGGGCGTGTGTATGGCCTCAGTGAGCATGCCCAGGAGGTGGATGCCCTGTCCCGTCGCCTTCGACACGAAATTGAAGAGAGTGTCCATCGTGAGTCCGGCGAATATATCGCCCGACATGTATTTCGTGGGCGGCATGTACTTGAGCGGATGGTCGGGGAAGATCTCGCGAGCCATCTGCGCCTGGGCGAATTCGTAGAGGAAGCTGTCGGGGATGGAGGGATCCATCTCGTAGGCGTGGCCCAGGCCCATCTGCCAGGGCTCGAGCCCCGCCGCGTAGGCGAAGCGCTCGTTCAGGAACTGCGAGGCAAGCACCGTGTACGCCTTGTCGAAGGCGTCGCTCGTCGTCAGGTAATTGTCCTCGCCCGTGTTTATTACGATGCCGGCGTAAGCGTTGATCATGCGGCTGAAGCGCTGGTCCACGAAGGTGCGGTACATGTTGATGTCGCGGAAAAGGATGCCGTACATCGAGTCGTTCAGTATCATGTCGAGGCGCTCGAGGGCGCCCATCGCGGCGATCTCGGGCATGCAGAGGCCGGAGGCGTAGTTGGTGAGGCGGATGTAGCGCTTCTCCTCCTCGCCCACTTCGTCGAGGGCGGCGCGCATGATGCGGAAATTCTCCTGTGTGGCGTAGGTGCCGCCGAATCCCTCCGTCGTGGCGCCGTAGGGCACGTAGTCCAGGAGGCTCTGGGCCGTGGTCCGGATCACCGCGATGACGTCGGCTCCCCGCCTGGCCGCCGACCGCGCCTGCTTCACGTCCTCGAATATGTTGCCCGTGGCGACGATGAGGTAGAGGAGGGGGTCGCCGTTGGCGCCGGCAAAATCGGCCAACTTTTTTTCGCGGGCGGCGCGGTTGGCGGCGACGCGGCCGAGCCCCGAAGCGGCGAGCTCCTCCGCCTTGGCGCGCGCCGCGGCCGCGTCGGCGAGCGGCAGCCTCGAAAGGTCGAAGCCCTCGGATATCTTCCGGTTGAGCTCGCCCACGGACGACCCGGTGGCGACCAACGCGTTCGCGTACCACAGGGCGGCGCCGCCGGGAAGCCTGTCGCGCAGGGCGTCCACGGCGAGGTTCGGCACCGGCACGCCCTCGCGGTCGGCGCCGTCGGCGCCCATGAGGCGCAGCGTCGCCCGCTCCACGGCCGCGCTCGTGTGCCCGTCGATGAACGAAAGGACAGGCGCGCATATCGCGCCGGCGAGCGATCGCGCCGCGGCGATCTTCTCCTTTGACAGACCAAGCTTCTCCCTCATGTATTCAACTCCTGTCGGGGCTTATCACGATTCATCGCCGCCTCCGCCCCTGCGCTTCGCGAGGCGTCTCCTGGCTCCGGCTATCAGGCCCGCGTCCAGTCCGAGCAGCGCGGCGATCTCGAGCGCGTCGGAGGCGGCGGCTTCATCCTCGGGCGCGGAGCCGCCCCGGGCGGCCCTGTCTTCGAGTATTTCGTAGCGCATGAGCCGGTTGATGTCGCGCAGGCGGGCCTCGTCCACGGCGACTATCTCGGCTCCTGCCGCGGCGCCGGGCGCGTCGGCGGCTTTCTGAAAGCGCTCCCGCGCCGCCTTCCGGTCCAGGCCGGCCATGCGGAGCCAATGCACGGCCCTGTCGCGTTCGATGCGGCCGAAGTGCGTGGCGAAGAGCGCCGTGCAGCGCTTGGCCTCGGCGAAGCGTCCGACGACCTCCGAAAGCAGGGCTTCCGCTTCCTCGGAACCCGTCGTGCGCGCGAACTCATCGAAGGCGGCGAGGCAGGCGCCCTTGGCCGATTTCCCGAGCACCTCGGACAAGTCCCTCACCTCGCGCCCGAAGCCGGAAAGCCCCTTTGAGCCGCCGCCTCCGCAGCCCTCGCCGATGTACTCAATGAAATCGTACAACTTGCTTTCGTACAGCTCGGCCGGAACGTACATGCCGGACTGCGCGAGGATCTGGAGGAAGAGGATGCTCTGCAGCGCCACGGTCTTGCCGCCCATGTTCGAGCCGGAGAGCACCGCGGCCGAATGGCGCAGCTCCACCGAGACGGGGGTGTAGGCGGTGCCCATCGAGGCGCAGTCCCCCGCGAGGGGCAGGAACCGCCCCTTCTCGATTCTCAAGGCGGCGCCGCCCAGGCTCGGCCTGCTGAGGCCGTATTTTTCGGCGAGCAGGAATCGACATCGCGCGACGTCAAGCCGCGCGACCGCCTCCGCGTAGCGGGCGAACTCGGCCTCGGACCGATCCACCGAGGCCGAAATCCTCGCCGCGGCGGCCGCCTCGAGCGCCTGCTCCTCCTCGCGCAGGGCCTCGCGCCGGCGCTCGAGCTCGAGGAGGGCCGCATCGGGCGCGCGCCTCACCAGGTAGGACTGATCGTCGAAGGGCTCGACCGTCAACCCCCTTCCCGCTCCGGCGGCGGCCGCCGCGAGGCCCTCGTCAGCCGGAACGATGAGGAATTCCCTGTCCGCGAAATCGAAGCCGAAGGCGTCGAGCACTGCGTCGGCCAACGCTGAATAGCGTTGCGCGATCTCTTCAGCGACGCCCGCCATTTCGGCCCGAAGCGGCCCCAGCGCCTCATCGTAGGCGCTGGCGATATGGAAGGATTCAGGATCGGCGCCGCCCATCGCGAGAAGTTCAGCCAGTTCCTCCGAGGCGAACTCGATCCCGAAATGGGCGCGCGCCCCGTCGTCGAGCAGATCGGCGCAGGCCCTGCAGTTCGAGAGGAATTTCTTGAAGAGGAAAAGCTCCATCACGCCCGGGGCTCCGAAGCCAGGCAGCCGCGGGATGCGCCTCAGGTGCCAGGCGAGCTTGTCGAGCCTCGCCGAAGCGGACCGGACCCTGGACGCGAAGCCGCCATAGGCTTCTATGTCGCCGCAATCGGCCTCGATCGCCGCCAGGCTGGAATGCACATGGCGCGCTTCGAAATAGTCCTTGCCATAGGGCGTCAAGGGCTCAAGCTCGCGCCAGAACTCCTCGACGCGGGCGAAGTTCCAGGCGGCGGCCGAGCAGGCCGAAGCGCCTCGATGGCGCCCAATCATGGCGCCGCCCCGCACGTCGCCGCGATCCTGCGGGGAGCGCCGGCATCTTCGGCGTAGGCGTTCCAGGAAACCACGCGCCCCGAGGCTTCCTCGCCGAGCAAGGCTTCGAAGGCCCCTCTACCGACGCCGCGCAGGGCGACGGAAAAGCCGCCGAAATCGACGCCTCTCAGCACCGCCAGCCCGTGCCGGCGCAGGAAGGCGTCGAGGTCGCGCCCCTCCAGGAACAGCTTGGAGAAGTCGTCGATCGCCACAAGCCCTGCGCTTTCCGGAATCCGCTCGGCCGCCGAGGGGGTGAGGGGACCGGATACGCGGTACGCCCCGTGAGCCGGCGCGTTGGGCGATTCCATAGCCGCCACGGGCAGCTCGACGCGGCGCAGGAAGGCTTTCAACCCCGCGGCCGCCGACCGGCAATCCGCCCTGCCCGCCACGACGGCGTAAAAAAGCCGCGCCTTGCCGAGCGAGGCGACTTGCGTCAGGCGGTTCAACGCGCCGTCGACGATCAGGGTCGACGCCCAGCCCTCTTCGAGGATTTTTCCCGCGGCGATCGCGAGATACTCGTTGCGTTCGGGGCCGGCGAGGGCCGCGCGGCCCCGCCGCGCGGCCCTCGCCACGACGACGCGCCCGAGCGCGGAAGCCCCGGGCAGGACCTCCAGCAGCACGGGAAGGCAGGTCGCCGCGGGCAGCAGGCGCTCCGCCGTCACGAAGACTTCGCCCGGCTCGAGGCGGACCTCCTTGGCCGAGACTTTTCCCGGACCGCCGCCCTCGGCTCCGACCGCCAACAAAGCGGGACGTCCGCCCGCGGCGCGCACCGACAATGCCGCGGCTTTGGCGAACAAGGTCTTCCCGCAGGCTTTCCCCGGCCCGGTGATGAGATTCACCTTTCCCAAGAAAAGTTCCGCGGCGGGCAGCATCGCCATCATCCCCCTTCAAGCGCTCTCTGTGTCGCTCAACGCCGTAAGCCGCGGCGGTTCCTCGCCGCGCGGGCGAGGTTGGCCGGCTCTATCACTTTTTCCTGCCCGTCGAGCAGGCGCGCGACGCCGCAGCTCGGCTTGAGCCAGGGCTCGTCGACGCAGATCCTGCATTTCCCGCAGTTTTCCTCGTAGAACTTCGGCTCGTCGTAGGTCGTGATCACGCCCTCGTAGTTGCGCAGCACCACGCGCTTCTCGTTCGAGGCGATGAGATAGTCGGGCATCACCGGGATCTTACCCCCGCCCCCGGGCGCGTCGATCACGAAGGTCGGCACCGCGATGCCCGACGTGTGCCCGCGCAGGTTCTCGATGATCTCGATGCCCTTCGACACGGTCGTCCTGAAATGCGCGATCCCGCGCGACAGGTCGCACTGGTAGAGATAGTAGGGCTTCACGCGCACGGCGAGCAGGTCCTGCACCAGCCGCTTCATCAGTACGGGACAGTCGTTGACGTCGCGCAGCAGCACGCTCTGGTTTCCCAGCGGGATCCCCGCGTCGGCGAGCTTCGCGCAAGCCTCCTTCGCCTCCCGCGTTATCTCCTTGGGGTGGTTGAAATGCGTATTGACGTAGATCGGCTGGTATTTCCTCAGCATGGCGACCAGATCGTCAGTGACGCGCATCGGCATGACCACGGGCGTCCGCGTGCCGATCCTGATGATCTCCACGTGGGGTATCGCGCGGATTCCCGAGATTATGCGCTCGAGCCTCTCCGTGGAGAGGACGAAGGGGTCTCCCCCGGAAATCAGCACATCCCGGATCGTCGGCGTCCTCCGGATGTAATCGAGGGCCTCGCCTATGTAGACGTCGTCGAGATGCCTGTCTTCCGTGCCGACAACGCGGCGCCTGGTGCAGTGCCTGCAGTTCATCGAACAGAGATGGGTAACGAGGAAGAGCACCCTGTCGGGATAGCGGTGCGTCAGGCCGGGCGCCGGCGAATCGACGTCCTCGTGGAGAGGGTCGTTTTCGTCGCTGGCGCCGAACTGCGTCTCCTGTATCCTGGGGATGGCCTGCAGCCGCACGGGGCAGGCGGGATTGTCGGGATCGATCAGCGACGCGTAGTAAGGCGTGATCGCCATCCTAAAAATCTTCAACACTTCTCCGATATCGGCCTTCTCGGCCTCCGAGAGCGGGACTACCTTCGACAGCGTCTCCACGTCGCTGATGTCGTTGCGCATCTGCCAGCGCCAGTCGTTCCAGTCCTCGGGGGAGACATCCTTGTAGAGGGGAATCCTGCGGTAATCGTACGAGGCGTAATCGCGCATCGCTACCTCCCGAGCCCGAGCATCGATCGCACATCGTCGCTCGTGGCGATCTCGAGCTGCGCCTCTTTGGCTATTCTGGCCGCCCGCTCCACGAGTTCGGCGTTCGACGCGGCCAGCCTGCCTTTGGCGTAATAGACGTTGTCCTCGAACCCGACCCTGATCCAGCCTCCGCAGGCGATGGCGCCGTACTGGGCGGGCAGCGACGATTTTCCGATGCCCATCACCGTGAAGCGGGCCCCCTCGGGCATCGCCCCGCGGAAGGTCGCGAGGTTTTCCACGCTGTAGGGCACCGAGCCGGGCACGTTGAGCACGAAGCCGTAGTGGTAGGGAGGCTCCAGCAAGCCTTCCTTGATGAGGAGGCGCGAGGCGTGGACATGCCCCAGGTCGAAGCATTCGAGGGTCGGCCGCACGCGCCTGGCGCGGAATTCGGCGGCGAAACGCCGCATCGTCGGCAGCGTGTTGACGATGAATTCGTCGCCGAAGTTCACCGTTCCGCAGTCGAGGCTGGCCATCTCGGGCTCCAGCTCGGCCACGGGCCTGAGCCGCTCGTCCGCGGTGTCGCCCACCGCGCCGCCCGTCGTCAGCTCGATCACGATGTCGCACTTCGCGCGGATGAGTCCGATCGCCTTCCTGAACACGGCGGGATCCTGCGTCGGCCTGCCGTCGGGCCCGCGCACGTGCAGATGGAGTATCGCCGCGCCAGCGCGCCGCGCCTCGCAAGCCGCCTCGGCGATCTCCTCGGGCGTCACGGGCAGGGCCGGGTTCTGCGCCTTCGTCGTCTCGGCGCCCGTGCAGGCGCAGGTGATCACTATCTTCCCATCCATGGCTTTAGTCTCCCGCGCCCGCGGGGAATTTCCCCGCCGTGAGCTCGAGCGCCTCCGCTATGATGCCGAGCGCGCGCTCGAGGTCGGCGTCGGTGTGGCGATGCGCGATATACCAATGGTGGTAGGGCTGTATGAAGAGTCCGCGCCTGATCGTCTGCGTGTAGAAATATTCGCGGCGCGCCCGGTAGGTCTTCTCGCCGTCGCCCTCCGCCCTGTCGAAGGTGAGGAACGGCATCGGGGGAATGCCAGAGACCGAGAGCGGCACGCCCGAGGCGGCGACGATATCGCCCAACTTTTCGAGGAAGGCCGTCCCGCGCCGCCAGATCGCCTCGGGCACGCGCTCGCGCTCGAGGATGTCCAGGCACTTCATGGCGGCCACCATCTCCAGGCTGTTCGGGAAGAAGGTCGACGAGACGAAGACCTTCTTCTCCGCCACCTGCATGATCTCGCGCCTGCCGACGACGGCGCTGATGGGATACCCGTTCGCGAGCGCCTTGCCGAAGGTCCCCAGGTCGGGAGTCACGCCGTACCGCTCCTGCGCGCCGCCCATCGCGACGCGGAAGCCCGTCCTGACCTCGTCGAAGACGAGCACCGCGCCATATCGATCGGCCAACGCGCGCACGCCTTCGAGATATCCCGGGGGCGGCGCCATCACGGGCTTGGCGAGCGGATGCGCCACCGGCGTGATGATGATGCAGGCGACATCGCCCGCGTGCGCCACGAGCTTCTCCTCCAGATCGTCGAGCGAGCCGTACTCGAATTCCTCGGTGAGCGCCGAGATTTCCTCGGGCACTCCGCCGTGCACCTCGACGCACCAGTCGTGCCAGCCGTGGTACCCGCAGCGCAGGACATAGCGCCGGTCGGTGTAGCCCCGCGCGATGCGCACGGCCAGGCTCGTCGCGTCGGACCCCGTCTTCACGAGGATCGCCTGCTCGGCGCAGGGGATGAGTTCGGTGAGCCTCCGCTCGAGCCTGTTCTGGACTTCCTGCACGAGGGAGAAGCAGAAGCCCCTCCGGTCCATCTGGGCTTTCACCGCCTCGTTGATCTCCGCCTCGTCGTATCCGAGGATTATCGGTCCGTAGGCGCAGAGCATGTCGATGTAGTCGTTGCCGTCCACATCGACGATATGGCCTTTATAGCCGCGCTCGAGAAAAATGGGATACTCGCCCTGGACGAAATTATAGGGGCGCCTGATCCCCATGACGCCGCCGGGCGAGAGAGCTTTGGCTTCTTCGAAGAGCGCCATCGAGCGATCGAGCTTGAGCTTGGGATATTCAACCGCGGACATGGGATACCTCCCGTAAAAGGGACCGCAGTTCCAGGCATCCGCGGGCGCGCGCGGTCCGGGCGCCCCCGCGAGGCGCCGCTACCGCAGGTACTGCGACTCGAAATGCTTCCTCAGCGCCTCGTTCTCGCGCAGCTCCCACAGCGTGATTTCGGCGTGGTCCCTCGTGTAGCCGTTGCCGATGATCATCGTCACGTCCTTGCCGATGCCCTCGGCGCCCAGCGCCGCGCGCGTGAAGCTCGTCGCCATCGAGAAGAAATAGACGATGCCGCCGTCGCGCACCGGCAGTATGGACCCCATCTCGGCGCCCTGGATATTCACGCAATTGATGGCGATGTCGTATTCCCCGCCCCCGTTGGCGGGGAGGACCTTTCTGAGGAATTCCACCGGCTTCGTCGCGTCGGCCTGCACGATCTCGTGCGCCACGCCGAGCTCCTCGATGGTCTTCCGCGAACGCTCCGAGTGGATGTTGGCCACCACCCTGCCCGTGGGCCCGACCCGCTTCATCGCCTCGTAGCAGCAGAGCAGGCCGGACTTGCCGCCGGCGCCCAGCACGAGCACCCGGTCTCCGGGCTTCACGAGCTTGGCCGTCTGCGCCGGCGCGCCCGCCACGTCCAGCGCGGCGAGAGCCAGACGCTCGTCCATATCCTCGGGAAGCTTCGCGTAGATGCCCGACTCGAAGAGTATCGCCTGCGCCTCGACATCTACCCGGTCGATGTCCCGATGGACCGCGAGTATCCGGTCGATGCGCAGCGGCGTGAGCGAGAGCGAGACCAGGCTCGCTATCCTGTCGCCTACCTTCAGGTCGCGCTCCCTGAGCGCCGGCCCGATCGCCGCGATTCTGCCGATCAGCATTCCGCCCGAGCCCGTCACGGGATTCTGCTGCTTTCCCCTCGTGCCCACGACGCTCATGATGATCGACTTGATCTTCTCGACGTCGCCGCCGGCCTCGTGCTCTATCTGCGTGAAGCTCGCCGAATCGATGTTGAGCGCCGCGACATCCACGAGCAATTCGTTGTCGTAGAGTTTCGACATATCGTTGTTCAATCGCAGCGCCGACTGCGGCATCGCGCCCGCCGGCTCGATCACCCTATGCGTACCGTATTTATCGCCCATCGACATGGTTTCCGCCCCCTCGGTTACAACAAGACCGCGCATCATTTCGCCGTCATTTTTTATTGTCCGAAGTCATGATTGTCCGGTTTGGCGAGACCGTCAAGACAAAATTTGATACCACAGGTTCAGCATGCAAAACGCCTGGACGGCAAAAAATGAATGAAGCGCGCATAAACCGCATCCCTTTTCGAAGATGATGCAAGTCCTGGCCTTCGCCGGCGTCGGCGCCTACATAATTATGTAATTGCCCCGCGATCCCTTATGCGAAAAAAAATGAGCCGCGATCTTCGGCTTGACAAACCAATGTAATTTGTAATCAATATTCTGATTGCTTTCGTTCTGCATCCGTAACCATTTTCGCGCGGATAAATTTGCATTATCGAAGCAATTCTTCCTATACTTGTTTCAAGGAAAACGAATGCTGGAAAATGTGGACATGCAGGAATTCGAGCGGGTCGCTTCCCAGACGGGCGCCTTCAAGGGCGTGGAGATCGACCTCCTGCATGAAACGCTGCTCTCGTGGAAGAATTCCCCGGGAGACCCCTATACCGTGCTCGAAATGCGCGACGGAAAAACGCTCGTCGCCTTCGCCGTGATCAGCAGGATAAACGGAAGGGAATCTACCTACGATATCCGCTACATCGTCGTCGACCGGGACTACCGCTCCACCGAGGGCGGCAAGCGCTTGCTCGAACTCCTCGACGAAGAACTCTTGGGCAAAAGCTCATACGCCGTAATAAGGCTCGAAACCTCAGGCCGGAAGCTTCAGATGCTCCGCCCCGAGGCTTTCACCGAGGCCGGCTACAAGATGATCGGCCACATCGCGGGCTACTATGGCGCCGATGACGACTATTACTACTTTATCAAAACCGCCTACAGGGAAAAGCCCGACGCTTCCGTCACGCCTGAAACCGCTTGATTTTCTGCCCCCGAACCTGCTATAGTCCTCCCGTTATCGCCGAGATAGCTCACATGGCAGAGCGGCGCACTCGTAATGCGCAGGTACCGAGTTCGATTCTCGGTCTCGGCTAAAATAATTCATTATGAATGCTTGAAATGCAACGATCCCTCCCGTTGAGAGGCCGTTGGCCCACCAGATGTCGATGAATCACCGATTCGCCACACCTGCCA
>JAJTBU010000041.1 GCA_021286735.1 bacterium | reverse complement strand
GGGTTCGTCGGCTGTCGAAGGGGCAGCGGCCGATTCGGTGCGCGGGAAGGCGTAGACGGTGGCGCCCTCGGCCATGAATTTCGCGGCGATGGCGGCGCCTATGCCGCGCGAGGCGCCGGTGACGACGCAGACCTTGGCGTTAAGCAGTTTTTCCATGGGTTCGCTTCCTTTCGCGCCTTAGAGCGAGATCGCGGCGATATCGCTCAAGGTTCCGCCCGCGAAACAGGGAATCTTGGCGCCGGAGGCCTTCCAGAGGCCGGCGAGCACGGTGCCGGGTCCCGTCTCGACGATGGCGTCGTAGCCGTCGGCGGCGATGCTGGTTTCTTCCACGATCCAGCGGACCGGGCTGATGATCTGCGCCGAGGCGAACTGCCTGGCCTGGGCGCCGGATTCGATGCGCCTGCCGGAGACGTTGGAGTAGACGGCCGTCTTCGGGTCGGCGAAGGCGACGCCTGCGACGAGTTCGGCGAAGGCTTCGCTGGCGGGGGCCATGATCGGCGAGTGGAAGGCTCCCGAGACCTTGAGCCGCACCACGCGCTTGGCGCCGGCGGCCTTGAGCTTCTCCTCGGCGGCGGCGACGTCCGCCTCGGTGCCCGAGATCACGCACTGGACCGGGCTGTTGTAGTTGGCGACCCAGACGTTCTTGAGGCCAGCCTCGGCGATGGCCTGTTCGATTTTTTCGGGGGCCAGGAAGAGGACGGCGCTCATGGTCGAGCCGCCCGATTTCGTCCCGGCCTCGTCCATGAGGCGACCGCGCTCGGCGACCAGGCGGAACATGTCGAAGCGGGAGATGACGCCCGCCTCGGCCAGGGCGGGCCACTCGCCCACGGAGAAGCCTGCGTAGCCGGAGGCGGAGACGCCGTGCTCGCGCGCGCTCAAGGCCGCCGCCGATCCCGCGAGGGCCAGGGCGATCTGCGTGTTGCGCGTCTGCTTGAGGGTTTCCTCGTCGGCTTCGAAGACGAGTTTCCTCATGTCGATCTTGGACGCGTCGGAGGCGAGCTGGAAAAGCTCGCGGACGGCCGCGCTGGTCTCGTGGAAATCCTTGGCCATGCCGGGGTACTGGGCGCCCTGTCCGGGGAACAGAAAACATGCTTTCAAGGAAGTGCCTCCTCTTTGATTCGTCGCTGGTTCGGGCGGCTGCGGTCGCCGCTAAGGCTATAGTTTACAAAAATCGAAAAAATGTAAAGAGCGCTCCCGGACCGCGCTCGGCGACAGGCTGCGGCTTGGGCCGACGGACGCGGCTGGCGCTCCCGGTCCGGCGTGCCTATACTTGTCGCCATGCCCACCGAATCCACCATGCTGATCGTCGAATTCATACGATCGATTCCCTCCGGGCGCGTCGCCTCGTACGGCGCGATCGCCGAGCTGTCCGGCTCGCCCGGCGGCGCCCTGGGCGCCAGGCAGGTCGCCCGCATCCTGCACTCGATGTCGCGGTCCCAGGGTCTGCCCTGGTGGCGCGTTGTCAAGAAAGACGGCGCGATCGCCCTGCGCGACGAGGAGGGGCGCTGCCTCCAGCGCGAGCTGCTCGAATCCGAGGGCGTCGAGCTGGACGCGTCGGGCAAGGTAGACATGGGGCGCTTCGCGATCGGCTAGGCTGCCGGGGCTGCCGGGGCTGTCGCCTCTGTCATGGGCTGTGGTGCGCGGCGGCGCGCAGTGCCGTGGAGCGGGCCGAGCGGCTGTCGTCGGCAGCGCGCGGCGGCTTGCGTCGCGGCCCGCCATCGCCGGCCTATCCCACGAGATACTGCGAGCCGAGCACGCGGAGCCCCTTGGCCCCGGCGACGGCTTGGAGCTCCGGCCGAACGAAGAGGCTGGACAGTATGGTGGTCTCGACGCCCTGATCGCGGTGGGCGCGGCCTACAGAGTCCAAGAGGCGGAACTCCAGCCCGAGGTCCCTGAAATCCTTCGCGACGTAGAGGAAGCGCAGGATGCCGAGGGCGCGGCCCTCCGACTGCGTGATGGCGCCGGCGGCCGCCGCGATGGGCCTGCCCCCTGCGTCGGGGATGAAGTGGATGAAGCCGCCCGCGGCGTTGGCGGAAAGGAAGTCCAGGAGCTCGCGCTTCTCGAGGTGGCGACCGCCGCGGGAAGCCAGCCCAGCGCTTCGACGAAAACCTCCTCGGCGAGGGCGGCGAGATCGTAGGGCGAATCGGCGAGCGTGCGGCGCTCCAGGGAGAACTCCTCGTCGATCAGCTCCTCGTACTCGTCGGGCTCCGGCCCCATGCGGGCCAGGCCGAGCGACTCGCGCATGTCGTCCATCCAGGACTCGACGTGGCGCTTGAGCACCGCGTTCTTGTACTCGCGGAACTGGACGTCCTCCTGGGGATAGTCGGCCAGCACGAGGCGAAAGGCCTTGAACACGCCTTTCCCCCTCGAGAGCGAGCGCATGAGGGCGCGCTTGAGCTCGAGATTCTTGACCCTGGCGCAGAAATTCTCCATAAGGCGGAAACCGTCCGCGGGTGCCCAGTCGGGCGGCGGCGCGAGATGCAGCTCGAGCTCGCCCTCCGGCCTCGGGACGAGTTCGCCGGTGCGCAGGTCGATGACCCTCGATTTCGTCTGGTCTTCCATGGCGAAGATGATCCGCTCGAGGATCGCGTCGTTGAGCTCGAAGATTGGGTCGCCGTTCTGCATGCCTGGCATTGTACACCATGATGCGCGACTCGGCACGCGCCTTTCGCGCGCCCGCCATTCGAATGGACATCGGCGGACCTGGCCTGTATACTGACTCGACCGATGAAAGCCAATCTCCACCTTCACTCGAGATTTTCCGACGGCAGCCTCTGGCCCGAGGATATCGCGCGGAGCGCCGCGCACGAGGGGCTCGCCCTCGCGGCGCTGACCGACCACGACACGCTCGGCGGCGCCGATCGCTTCGTGGCGGCTTGCGGCGAGCTGGGGCTGACCGGCGTCACCGCTTGCGAGATCGACGTGAGCGAGCCCGAAATCGGGTACAAGAGCGAGCTGCTGGGCTATTTCCCCGGCAGGGGCGCCTCCTCCTGCCTGGAGACGCGGCGCATGCTCGGCGTCGTGCTGGGCGAGCGGAAGAAGCGTCTCGAGTACTACCTCTACTGGGCGCGGACGATCTTCCGCCGGGACGACCTGATCATCGAGGACGTGCTCAAGGACAAGGTCGCCGGCGGCGCGCCCGGAGCCGACGGCCTCGCGGACATTTCCTGGAGCAAGGTCGACCTCTTCCTCTATCTCAAGGCCAAGAAGCTCCTGCCCGCCTACATGACCTACAAAATCTTCAAAAAGGAATGGTTCGTCCCCGGCAAGTTCCCCAAGTACAAGCTCTCCAAGCCGAACGTGCGCGAGTGCGCGCGCTCGATCCGCGCCGACGGCGGCTACGCGGTGATCCCCCACTTCGGCCACCTGTGGAACGACGATATCGAGGAGATGGAGCGCCGGAGGGATACTATCGCCGGCCAGCTCGCGTTCTTCCGCGGGGGCGGGGTGGAGGGCATCGAGCTGTACTGGTATTCCGGCCATAAAAAGACCCAGGCGATCAACGACTTTGTCCGCGAAATGGCCGAGCCCCTCGGCTTCTTCTTCACCTACGGGTCCGACTGCCATGGTCCGGACACCGACAAATACACGATCGACAAGTTCTCCGGCGACTTCGCCGGCTTTCCCCCACGATGACATCCCCAAGGAGCACCGCATGGCACACTGCGTAGTCCCGGCCGCCGAGGCGATCCTGGACAAGGAGTACAAGGTCCTGGACAAGGGCTTCGTCCGCCTCGTCGACTACATGGGCGGCGACGACCGCATCGTCCAGGCCGCCCGCGTTTCCTACGGCGCCGGAACCAAGAGCTACCGCGAGGACGCCGGCCTCATCGACTACCTGCTGCGCCACGAGCACACCTCGCCCTTCGAACAGGTGATCCTGACCTTCCACGTGAAGCTGCCGATCTTCGTCGCCCGCCAATGGATCCGCCACCGGACGGCGCGAGTGAACGAAGTTTCTGGCCGCTACTCGATAATGAAGGACGAGTTCTACGTCCCCGCCCCAGCCGACCTGGCCCTCCAGAGCGAGGACAACAAGCAGGGCCGCCGCGACGAGGCGCTCGACGAGGCCCTGGCCGGCAAGGTCACCGCGGTCCTGAAGTCGGGGCAGCGCAGGGCCTACGAGGATTACGCCGCCTTGGTAGATCAGGGGCTCGCGCGCGAGATCGCCCGCGTCAACCTGCCGCTCTCGCTCTACAGCGAGTGGTACTGGCAGATCGACCTCCACAATCTTTTCAGATTCCTGTCGCTCAGGCTGGACGCCCACGCCCAGAAGGAGATCCGCCTCTACGCCCAGGCGATGCTCGAGATCACGAGGGCGGTGGCGCCCTGCGCCACGGAGAGCTTCGAGCGCCATTCCCTGAACGGGGTTAGGTTCTCGGGCGCCGAGATGGCGGAACTGAAGCGGCGCCTCGCGCTTGGGATGGACGAGGCCGCGCGGGGCGGCGGATTGGCGAGGGGCGCGGCAGCTGCCGCCGCGGCCGGCGGGACCGCCGGCCGCGGCTCAGCCGACGGCAGCCCCGCGGCCATCGGCGGCTGTCTCCTCAAGGGCAAGGAGCTCGAGCGCTTCGAGGAAAAGCTCAGGACGGGAAGACAGCTGTAGCGGGGTGCGGAACGGTTCGCGGCGGCAAATATCAAGAAAAAAGAAAGGCAAGAGCCTCACATCCTGACGCGCTTCTCCTCGCCCATCCCGTAGAGGGGCGAAGCGTTGACCAGCTCTCCGGAGGCGGCGCGCAGCTCGCCCTCGAAACGGCCGAAAGGCCCCTCGTAGTCGATCTCGGCGAGCCCCAGCCTGACCTTGATCTGATGCCCGGCCTCCGGGTGGAAGACGAGATCGACCATGCCCTCGGTGTCCTGGATGATCCAGGGCGCGCCGGGGCCGTTGGGGCGCGTGATCTTGACCGGAGGAAGGGCGTCGACGCGGCCATCAATCCAGAGGCGGTTCTCGTTGTAGGTGGCCTGGTCGCGCACCTGATTGTCGGTGAGGTTGAAGCCGATCCGCCTGCCCGAGGCGTCGGTGCCGAAGCCCGTCACCCAGTCGTAGCGCAGGCGGTAGGGATAGTAGCCCTTGTGGTCGTCGAGGATGCCCGAGGCCGAAGCGGGGTCGAAATGGTGCGCAGGGCCGCCTGTCGCGATGGTGCCCGAGCAGGGCAGGAGCACTTTCGTCGAATAGATCGCCCTGTTGAGGCCGAGGGGCATGCAGGCCGAGGAAGGGAAGCATTTCCCCGGCGCGAAATCGAAGCGGAGCGCGAGATCGAGCGGGTTCTTGCGGGATTTGGAGTGCGCCTCGAGCGTAAAGGAACCGGCGGCCGCGTCCGTGGCGATGGTGAGCCTGTCGCCGGAGCCGCCGACCGAAGTCTCGCCGCGGCTGAGGCTCTCCGGCAGCGAGAATCGGCTTCCGGGAAAGAGGCGGCGGAAACCGTAGGCCCGCTTTTCCGCCCGGTTCCACACGTCGAGCGACGCCATCGAGGTGAACTTCGCGTCGTAGAGCACCGCCATGAGGAACCACTCGCTGTCGCCGGCCTGGATGGCCTGCCACTCCTTGAGCCGGAGGCGCCGGATCGCGCGCGGAAGCGGAAAGGGGTAGGGCCGGGCGTCGATCAGGTTGGCCTGGCCGGGGATTCCCCGCCAGGAGCCGAAGAGCGTCGCGCCGTTGAGGACGAGGCGTTCGGGAGCGTCGCCGCGGAGCCGATATCCGGATTCCGGCGTCTGGTCAGACAAGGCCGGACTCGTAGAGCTTGTACAGGGCCTGCGTCCCCAAGTCTCCCATGCCCTCGGCCGACATTTTGGCAAAGAGCCGCTCCGCCAGCTCGAGGAGGGGCAAATTCGCCTTCATCGCGCGCGCCGCATCGAGCGCGATGCGCAGATCCTTCAGGAAATGCTTGGCGTAGAAGCCCGGGGCGAAGTTGCCGTCCAGCATGCGGGGCACCATGTTGTTGAGCTGCCAGCTCCCCGCCGAACCTGGACCTATCGAGAGCAGGACCTTGCGGGGATCGAGCCCCGCGGCGGCGGCGTAGGTGGTGGCCTCGATCGCGCCCATAAGGCAGCCGGCGATGGATATCTGGTTGGCCATCTTGGTGTGCTGTCCCGCGCCGGGGCCGCCCTGCAGGATCGCCATCTTTCCCATGCGGTCGAAGACGGGCTTCGCTTCGAGGAATGCCGCCTCGTCGCCTCCGACCATGATGGTGAGCGTGGCGTTTTTGGCGCCGAGGTCGCCGCCCGACACGGGGGCGTCCAGGGCGGGGATGCCCCTGGCGGCCGCGGCGGCGTGGATGCGCGCGGCGAGGTCGGGGCGCGAGGTGGTGGCGTCGACGAGGATGGTGCCCGGCCTCGCGTTGGCGATGAGCCCCGCGTCGCCGAAGTAGACCTGCTCGACGTCGGCCGGGTAGCCCACGATGGTGATGATGAGGTCGCAGTGCGGCGCGAGTTCGGCGGGGCTCGGGCACCAGAAGGCGCCCGCGTCGACGAGGTTCTGCGCCTTCTCCCTGGTGCGGTTGTAGACACAGAGCCGATATCCGGCGGCGAGCAAGTGGCCGGCCATGGCGTTCCCCATGACCCCGAGGCCGATGAAACCGATCGTATTTATAGTAGGCATTGATAGTCCCCTCAAAGGCGAGATGTATCCCATACTTTACGCCAGCATCGAGGAACGCGCAACCTTTCGTTGTGAAAGCGCCGCGCCTGGCCTATACTGTGGCGAAACGGAGGAGAGGGACGAGATGAACGACGACATCAACGCGCGGCTGGACGGCTACAGGGCGCGGCGCGAACACTTTCTCGTGGGGATAATGTCGGGAACCTCGATGGACGGCGTCGACGCGGTCCTGACAAAGATCGAGACTTCGCCCGAGGGCGCGGTAGAATCGGTAGGCATGGTCGGTCAGGCATCGGTCGATTATTCGAGCGAGCTGAAGGCGGCCCTGCTGGCCCTCTGCTCTCCCGAGACGGCGCGCGTCGACGACCTGACCTACGCCCACTTCGGCCTTTCTGAATGGTACGCCGCAGCGGTGGAAAAGCTGCTCGCCGCTACGGGGTTCGCTGCCAGGGCGGTGGACGCGCTCTGCCTGCACGGGCAGACGGTCTGGCACGCGCCCGTACCGCGGGCATTCCCGGCGCCGGGCGGCGGCACGATGCCCGTGAAGGGCACCCTGCAGATCGGCTCGGGCGCGACTCTGCGCGAGCGCGTCAGCATACCCGTCATCTTCGATTTCCGCTCGCGCGACATGGCCGCCGGCGGCGAAGGCGCCCCGCTCGCGCCCTACGTGGACGCCCTCCTCTTCGGCAGCCCCGAGCGGGGACGCGTCGTCCAGAACATCGGCGGTATCGGCAACGCCACCGTCGTGCCGGCGGGATCGCGCCGCGAGGGGATCTTCGCCTTCGACACCGGACCTGGCAACATGGTGATGGACGAACTCGTGCGGCGCCAAACCTCGGGCGCCGAGCACTACGACGCGGGCGGCGCGCGCGCGCACCGCGGGGCCGTCCACGAGGCGCTCCTCGCCGAACTCATGGACGATCCCTACTACAAGAAGGCGCCCCCCAAGAGTACGGGGCGCGAGCTTTACTCGGGCGGCTTCGTCGCGCGCCTCATCGACGAAGGCCGACGCCGCGGCCTGTCCTTCGACGACCTCGTGGCCACGGCCACCGCCCTGACCGCCGAGAGCATCGCCGGAGCCTACCGGGACTTCATCTACCCGGCGGCGGCGATCGACGATGTCGTGGTGGGTGGCGGCGGGGCGCTGAACGGCTGCCTGATGGACATGCTCCGCGCGCGGCTGCCGCGGAACGTTACCCTGCTGACGACCGCCGACCTCGGCGTGCCCGAGCAGGCGCGCGAGGCGATCGCTTTCGCCGTGCTCGGCCACGAGGCGCTGATGGGCCGTCCGGGGAACCTCCCCGCCGTGACGGGCGCGGCCAAAGATGTTATACTCGGCAACCTGACGCTCTGAGCGGCGCTCGGCGCGTCGGACGGCGCCAGCCGGGGCCTGGCCGGTCCCGGCCGCCGCCGAATATCCTTTGGAGGGAACAATGCCGAATTCAACCGTGAAATTCATCACCAGCGCGGGCGAGATCACGATGGAAGTCTTCGAGGACAGGACGCCGGTCACGGCCGCAAACTTCCTGGACTACGTGCGCTCGGGCTTCTACGACGGAACTATCTTCCACCGCGTCATCCCCGGGTTCGTCGCTCAGGGCGGCGGCTTCGTGCCGGGCATGGAGCAGAAGAAGACCAAGGCGCCCATCGTCAACGAGGCGGCGAAAGGCCCCTCGAACGCGCGCGGCACCCTTTCGATGGCCCGCACGCCCCATCCCGACTCGGCGACGAGCCAGTTCTTCATCAACTTCGTGGACAACAAGAGCCTGGACTACCGCGGGCCGGGTCCGGGTGCCGGCTACTGCGTCTTCGCCAAGGTGACCGATGGCATGGACGTGGTCGACGCCATGGCGAAGGCGGCCACCGGCAGGCGCCCGCCCCACGACGACGTCCCCAAGGAGGACATCGTCCTCATCGCGGCAAAGATCCTGTAAGATCGCCGGGGAGGGGGCGGGCGGCGCGGCCCTCGGCGACGCCGTCGGGGGCTGCGGCTGCCGCCGCGCTCTCGACAGCCCCTTCCCCTCCTCTCGGAGCTTTCGCGCTGTTCTTGTTGACAAGAACAGCGAACCCGCGTATAGTATGCGCCTGTTACTATAAACAGTAACAACATTACAACCGCAGCCCCTCACCAGAGCGGCACGAGAAGGTACCTATGGCGCGCAAATCTGTGGCATCCATCCTGTTCGCGGCGACGCTCGTCGTCATGGTCTCCTGCGGCGGCGGGGGAAAGAAAACCGTCGGCATCGCCAAATTCGTCGCCCACCCGGCGCTCGACGCCGTCGAGAAAGGCATCGTCGACGAGATAAAGGCCGCCAAGCCCGACGTCGAGTTCGACCAGCAGAATTCCAACGCCGATATGGCCACGGCCGCCCAGATCGCCCAGCGCTTCAAGGAGCGCAAGGTCGCGGTGGCGGTGGGCATCGCCACGCCGACCGCGCAGGCCCTCGCCAACCAGATCAAGGACCGCCCCGTCGTCGACTCCGTCGTCACGGACCCCGTCTCCGCCGGCCTCGTCGAGAGCATGGACAAAGGCGGCGCGAACATCACCGGCACCTCCGACATGACGCCGGTGCGCACCCAGCTCGACCTCCTCCTTTCCATGGCGCCGGTCAAGCGCCTGGGCCACCTCTACGCCTCCGGCGAGGCGAATTCAGTCGCCCTCGCCGCGATCGTGAAGCAATACTGCGGGGAAAAGGGCATCGAATACGTCGAGGCCACGGTGACGAACTCCTCCGAGGTCAAATCGGCCCTCCTCTCGATCGCGGGCCGCATCGACGGCCTCTACCTCGGCAACGACAACACCGTCTTCTCCGCGCTCAGCGCCGTATCCGAGGTGACCCTCGCCAAGAAGATCCCCCTGATGTCCGCCGACCCCGCCTCCGCCGAGACGATCCCCGTCCTCGCGGCGCTGGGCTACGACTACTACCAGATGGGCCGCGCCACCGGCAAGATCGTGGTGCGGATCCTGAACGGCGAGAAGACCAAGGACATCCCCGGCTTCCTGCCGACCGACCCCGAGGCCCTGGTCCTCGTGCTGAACCAGGACGTCGCCGCGCAGATCGGCGTCAAGCTCGACCCGGCCCTGGTCGAGCGGGCCAAGGTGCTGGTCGCCGGCGGCAAAGTCACGAAGAAATGATCCAAGGCATCCTCGTCGAGGGCTTGGTCTACGGAATCCTGGCCCTCGGCGTCTTCATCAGCTTCAGGATACTCGACTTCGCCGACCTGTCGGTCGAAGGCTCCTTCCCTGCGGGAGCGGCCGCCGCGGCAGCCATCGTCACGGCGGCGGCGCGCGCCGAGGGCGGAGCCGCGTGGTTCGCGGCGGCCGCCCCCTTCCTGGCCGTAGCGGCGGGCTTCGCCGCGGGCGGCCTGGCGGGATTCGCCACCTCGCTCGTGCACCACAAGCTCAAAGTGCCGCCACTCCTGGCGGGCATCGTCACCATGACCGGCTTCTACTCCATCAACCTGCGCGTGCTCGGCGGGCGGCCAAACCTCCCCCTCATCAAGAACAACCCACTCCTGGACGGAGCGCGGAGCTGGCTCGGCGCCCTGGCGCCGCCCGACCTCGCCCTCCTCGCCGCGGCGCTGCTCTCAGCGCTCGCGGTGGCCGGAATCCTCGACCTCTTCTTCCACACGGAGAAGGGCATCGCGATGGGCGCCCTGGGCGACAACGAGGCTTCGGTCATCCAGGTCGGCGTCAATCCCGCCTCGCTGCGGACCCTGGGCATCGTCCTGGCCAACGGCCTCGCCGGGCTCTCCGGCGCCCTGGCCGCCGCTTACCAGGGCTTCGCCGACGTCAACTTCGGCGCGGGCGTCGTGGCCGCCGGCCTCGCCTCGGTGATGCTCGGCGAGCTCGCCATCAAGTCGCACTACATCGGCGTGCAGATCTTCCGCGTCCTCTTCGGCTCCATCCTCTTCAGAGGGCTCATGTACGCCGCCCGCTCCTGGGGCTACCTGGCCGGCATCACGCCGAACGACCTGCGGCTCCTGACCGCCCTCCTCATCGTCGGGGCGGTGGCGGTCTCCAAGTACGCGATAAAGCGGACGAAGCCCTCCCGCCGAGGAGGCAAGGCATGATCCGCGTCGAATCGGCCACGGTGGCCTTCGCCCAGGGTGGCGGGGAGGACAGGGTCGTCTTGAAAGGGCTGTCGCTCGAGGTGCCCCGCGGGCAGACTGTCTCCATCATCGGCTCGAACGGGGCTGGCAAGAGCACCCTGCTCAACGCCATCGCCGGCACGGTCCCCCTGGTGTCGGGATCGATCGTCGTGGACGGCCGCGACTGCACCCGCGACCCCGAATGGGCGCGTGCCGCCTACCTGGGCCGCGTCCGGCAGAATCCCCTCGCGGGAACGGCGGGCGACATGACCATCCTCGACAACCTCGCCCTGGCCTCGCGCAAGGGCAGGCGCCGCTTGCGCCTGGCGGTAACGCCTTCCATCGCCCGCGATCTGGCCGGACGCGTCGCCGAGCTGGGCATGGGGCTCGAGAACCGCCTCCGCGAGAACGTGTCCAAGCTCTCGGGCGGCCAGCGCCAGGCTCTCACCCTCCTGATGGCGGTGCTCTCGCGGCCCTCGGTCCTCCTCCTGGACGAGCATACGGCCGCCCTCGACCCGGCGAACGCCGACCTCGTCTCCGCGCTGACGAAGCGCTTCATCGCCGAGTACGGCCTCACAGCCCTCATCGTCACCCACGATATGAAGCGGGCCCTGGACCAGGCCGGCCGCGTCGTCATGATGCACGAGGGCCGCATCGTCGCCGACGTTGAGGGCGCCGAGAAGGAACGAATGGGCGTGCCCGACCTGGTGGACCTTTTCCGCCAGGCCCGCGGCTCGGACTACGCCGAAGACCGCGACCTCCTTCGCTGAGCCGCGCGGCAGCGTGGGGGCCGGGGCGGCGGTCGCCGCCCCGGCCCTAGCCGCCCTCGCGCCCTCCCGTCGCCGCGCCCCACGCCGCGCGCGCTTTTCCCTTGTGCCCGGCAGTTTTCGCGTTATAATGCAGTGGCTGGCGGCCGCAAGCGGCTCCAGCGATGACAGCGAAAACGGAGGTTCCTATGAGAAAAGTGACATTATTCGTCCTGCTGGCGGCGATTTTCGCCATCGCCGCGCCGCAGGCCTTCGCCGCGGGCGCCGAAAAGACGCTCACCCTCGGCGTGGACCAGGAAGTCATCGGGCTCGATCCGCATATCGTGACCTCCTTCTCCTCCCACCGCCGCGTCGACCTGCTCTACAACAAGCTCGTGCGCCACAATGAGAACCTCGAGCTCGTCCCGGACCTCGCCGAGGACATC
>JAJTBU010000040.1 GCA_021286735.1 bacterium | reverse complement strand
AACGCGTTGACATAGGCCGTGGTGGTCAGCAGCACGCCGACCTGTCCGGCGGCGCGCGCAAGCCGCTCTCGATAAAGCCGATGGGCGGCGGAAAGTTCGACGTCGTGCTCTCAGGCGGGGCGGGATTCACAGGGCAGGCGTATTATTTCCTGCACTACGCCGGCAACTTCGCCAAGGCGGGCCTTGTCGGCGCGACCGAAAGCCCCGAATTCGGCAAGCTTCTGTACTTCGACTGGGCGCCCGTGCAGTGGGACGGCGCCCTCGCCTCGAGGACGGTGCGCCTGGTGCTGCCCGTCAAGATCGCCGCCGAGGCGCCGAGCGAGGCCGAGAAGGCCGCCCTCGGCCTCAAGACCGAGCGCTCGGTGAACGGCGAGAACAAGATCGACTACTACGGCTCGAAGGGGGGTGATGGCGCCTATTATCTCACGCTGCGCTTCTTCCAGGACAAGCCCGGCCCCAGGGCGACGCAGCGCCTCAGGCTCTACTTCGCGGCTGGCGCCCTTCCGATCCAGCTAGGCGCGGCGAGCGCGGGCGGCGGGAGCGGCGCGAAAGGCGCCCTCGACAGCCCGCTGCTCGATCCGGGGCAGGCCGGCGGCTCCTCGGGTTCGGCCGCTTCGGGCGGCGATTCGTCCGGCGGCGCGCCGCGCCGCAACCTCGACCTGTCCGCCAACCCGATCGCGGCGGCGGCCATCTTCGCCTTCCTCATCGCTGCGGCCCTCGCCCTCTACGTCCTCAATCTGCGCCGCTACGGCAAGCGCGCCGCCCTGGTGAAGGGCATCGCCTGGGCCGGCGATTCCTGGGTGCCGCCAAAACTCTTCTCCGGCACCTATCAGGTGCAGGGCAAGGTCGCCGAGGGGCTCCACCCCGCGGAGGTCGCGCTGCTCCTCGAGCTTCCCATGGCCAGGGTCGTCGCCCTGATGCTCGAAGGCCTTGCCTCCAAGGGGGCGATCCGCGTCCTCGAGGAGGACCCCCTGCGCATCGAGCGCCTCGCCGCGGGCGCCGACGGGGCGCCAGCCCGTGGCGACGCGATCGAGGAGGGCTTCCTCGCCTGCTTCGACACCGAGGGCCGGGTGCTCTCCGGCCTCCTCATGGACTTTTTCGAGGCGACGATCCGCGGCATGCAGGAAAAGCTCTGGGACTGCGACATAGAGGCCACGAAGGCTCATTACCGCTCCCTCCTGGCCGAGGCCGAGACGATGGAGGCCGAGCGCCGCGCCGGGGACGCGGAGTACGAGGCGCGCCGCGCAGCCTGGCGGGCGAGGAATCCCTACTGGCACTATTGGTACGGCTATCATTACATCTACGCGCACCCCGCGCGCTTCGCCTCCCTGGGGCTGCCTCCTGAGCTGTCCGCGGGCTACGCCGAGTTCATGCGCTCGTCGGCCTGCTTCGGCGGCTGCTTCGCCCCCGCGGGAACGAAGGGCGGGGCGGGGACCTGCTACGCGGCCTGCCACAACGCCTGCCACGATGCCTGCCACTCCGCCTGTCATTCGGCGTGCCATTCGGCCTGCCACTCCGCGTGCCACTCGGCCTGCGTGTCCGGAGGCGGCCATTGAGGCTGTTCGATTCGCTGCGAGGCCTGGCGCCCGGCTCCAGGGCGGGAACGGCTGTCCCGGGGGCGGGGGTGTCTGGCGCGAAGCCAGCTGCGCCCGGCGCTCCCGCGGCGCCCGACCTCTCCTGGGTCCCCGCGTTCTGGGCTTCGGTGCGCGACTATATTTTCGTCAGGGAAGAGGACGACGTGGTGATCCTGCCCCCGAACCTCGTCTACAAGACCAACGCGACGGGCGTCCGCGTCCTCAAGACGCTCGAGTCGGGCGCGAGGCTCGAGCGCATCGCGGGGCTCGAGCGCATCGCGGGGCTCGACGCCGCCAAGCTCGCGGACATAGCGGCCTTCCTGGGCGACATCAGGGATCTCTGCGACGGCAGGCAGGTGGCGACCTCCCAGGTGCCCTACGGCTTCGACTTCACGCGCCTGCCCATCCTCGGCGAGATCGCCGTGACCTACCGCTGCAACAACCGCTGCCTGTTCTGCTACGCGGGTTGCGGCGGCGGCTCCTGCGGGAAGGGCGGGGCGGAGGCGGCGACAACGGCAGCGGCGGCGGCGGATGCCGCGCCGGCCTTTCCTTCCGGCATCGCGCCGCATGAGCTCGGTACGCCCGAGCTCATGCGCGTGATCGACATTTTCCGCGACAAGGCGAAGATACCCTTCTTCTCGTTCACCGGCGGCGAGCCCCTCCTCCGGAAGGACCTCGAGGAGCTGATCGCCCACGCCGGGGAGCGGCGCCTGCGCGTCAACCTGATCACGAACGGAACCCTGGCCACGCCGGAGCGCGCCCGCTCCCTTTTCGCGGCGGGCCTGCGCACCGCCCAGGTGAGCCTGGAGAGCCCCGACGCGGCGATCCACGACGCCCTCTGCGGAGCGCCGGGCTCCCACGCGGCCACGCTCCGGGGCATCGCGTCCTTGCGCGAGGCGGGCATCAGGGTCCAGACCAACTCCACGCTCACCCGCCGCAACCGAGGGAGCCTCCTCGCCATGCCCGCTTTCCTGAAGAGCCTGGGCATCGAGCGCTTTTCGATGAACCTCTACATCCCCTCGGCTGGGGCCCTGACGGCGCCCGAACTCTTCGTGCCCTACGAGGAGACGGGAAGCTTCGTGGACGCGGTGCGGGCGGGCGCGGCGCGGGAGGGGCTCACCTTCTTCTGGTACTCGCCCACGCCGCTGTGCATCTACAACCCGGTGGCGCGCGGCCTGGGGAACAAGAGCTGCGCCGCGGCGGACGGCCTCCTGAGCGTGGCCCCCTCCGGCGAGGTGCTCCCCTGCTCGTCTTATCCCGAGTCGCTCGGCAGCCTGCTGGAGCGCGATTTCAACGATATCTGGTTTTCGGAGAGGGCCGCGCACTTCAAGAACAAGCGCTACGCGCCCGAAGCCTGCTCAGGCTGCGCTTCCTTCACGGCCTGCCAGGCCGCGTGTCCCCTCTATTGGGCCTATGCCGGCTATGGGGAACTTGAGCGCGCCGCGGCGCGGAAAGGGGGATGACCATGGACGACCATTTCGCTTCGATGAGCCTAGGCCTGTCGGCGAGGCTGGCACTCGCGGCCGGATGCTTCGCGCTCGGCGCCCTCGTTCAGATAGCGCTTCCCTGGGGCCTCGTGCCCGGCTTCGCGCTCATCCTGGCCGGCTACCTGCCGCTCAGGCTCAAGCCCATCACCAACAAGCCCACCGACCAGGGGCTCGAGGAATGGCGCGCCGTCTCCATGGCCGAGATCGATCGCCTGGCCGACACGCTCAAGGCCTCCAAGGCGGTTTTCGGCAAGTCGATCGGCGGCAAGATCCTGATGGCCATGGCGGCCGCGCTGACGGCCATGGTCGCGATCGCCTCGCTGGCGGTAAGCGCCGACCTCTCCCTCGCCGTGGCCGACGGATTCCTCTTCGCCCTGCCCGCGATGTTCTTCGGCAGGGTGCGCGCCTTCGTCCCCCGCGAGCTTTCCGCCAAGATGCCCTGTTTTCAGGCCGTCTTCGCGGCGGGAACGCCTGAGGGCGTCGTCGTGACGCCCTACCTGCGCTTCGACAAGGACAAGGAAGGGCGCGACGTTCCCGAGGACATCAGGCTGATGGTCGAGCCCCGGCGCAAGGCCGGGGACTTCGTCGGCGTACAGCTGCAGGCGGCCATGAACAAGGGGCCCAACGGCGAGGTGCCCTACCTCTACGCGGTCTTCCTGACCAAGGGCCGGGGGGCGAGCCACGCCGCCTTCGGAAACATGCGCGCACGTGGCTACGTGGTGGAATCGGGCGGCGACGACGACTACGGCAGCGTGGTGCTCAGGCAGGAGACTTCGGGCACCGGCTACCACACCAAGCCCTCGGACTGCGCGCGGCTCTTCGAGGTCGTCTGCGGGGAGCTGGCCTAAACGGCCAGACGGAGGAGCCAGAAGGCGCCGGGAGCCCTGCCGCCGAGGGCCCCGACGCGAGCCTGGAAGAACCAGGCCTTGCCGTGGCGCGCCCGCGGCCCTACCGCTCCGTCCGCGTCGAAGAAACGGTAGTCGCCGGGTCGCAGGCGCATCGGCCCCGAGTCGGGCGCGATCGCCTCGACGACGGCTCCCTCGGGAACCGTATTCTTGAGCTCGGCGTAAACTGGCTCGCTCCAGCCGTCCTCGCGGAAGCGCCCGAAAAGCGTTGCCAAGTCAACCGGCGCGCCCAGCGAGTCGACGACGGCGGGCGGCGTCTCCTCCATGCTCCCCGCGAAGAGATGGGCCTGCCCGCAGGCGGCCGCTGCCGAGACATCCATGCCGCCTCGGCCGAAGTAGAAGCCCGTGTCGTACTCGCGGTGGCTTATGGCGAAGAGGTCCTCCCTGAAGGGATTCGGTTCGCCGGGGCGGTCGAGCCCCCATCGATAGGCGCGGGTCGCCAGCGCGACGTAGTAGAGGCTCTTCATCCTGCCCTCGATCTTGACCGCGTCCGCGCCCGCCGCCGCAAGCTCGGCCAGATGGTCGATCATGCAGGTGTCGCGTGAGGACATGACGAGGCTGTAGGGCCCCTGCGCCGTCGCGCCTCCCTCCACGGGGAAGAACTGTCCCGGACGCTTCTCCTCCTCCAGGTAGACGCGGTAGTTCCAGCGGCAGGAGTGCGTGCAGTCGCCCTCGTTGGCCGAGCGCCCGGTCAGCCAGGAGGAGATGAAGCAGCGCCCCGAGTAGGCCATGCACATCGCCCCGTGGACGAAGACCTCGACCTCGAGGCCGGGGACGCGGTCCTTGATCTCGGCGATCTCGCGGAGCGAGAGCTCGCGCGCGGGCACCACGCGGCTGAAGCCCATGTCGCGGTAGGCCTTTGCGGCGCGCCAGCTGGTGCAGTTGGCCTGGGTGCTCAGGTGGAACTCGCGGTCGGGGAAGGCTTCGCGGAGGAGGTCGTAGGCGCCGAGATCGCTGACGATGAAGCCGTCGAAGGGATATTCGGCGATGCGGGGCAGGGCGCCCCGCAGGGCCTCGAGATCCCTGTCGTGGAAATAGATGTTGAGGGCGCCGTAGAGTTTTTTCGGCGCGCCTTGGAAAGCCGCTTTGATGGCGCGGAGCCTTTCGGGCGCCCGGTCGTCCGCATCGTCGATGTTCTCGGCGCGGGCGCGCAGGCTGAAGCCTGGCAGGCCGATGTAGGCGGCGTCGGCGCCGTAGCGGTAGGCGTAGGCGAGCTTTTCGGCGCTTCCGGCCGGGGAGAGCAGTTCCATGCGACGATTATCCCCGCGGTTGCGCCGCCTGTCCACCGCCTCGGCGTTCCGGCCCCGCCCGGCGCCAGCGCGGAGGCGGAAAATGCGCTATGATAGGCTTGAGGGAGATGCAAAGCCCTCGCGCGCGATTGTCATCGAGAACGCGATTACTGTCGCGAACGCGACTACTGTCGCGAAGGAGGCTCGCCATGGACTACAGAAATATTGCGCCGAAGGAAGCCTACGCGCTGCAGAACGCCGGCGGTCTCGTGCTGATCTGCACCAAGGGAGCCGAGGGGCGCTACGACCTCGCGCCCGTCGCCTGGTGCTGCCCCTTCGACTACGAACCGGTGTCGAAGCTGCTCTGCGTGCTCGACACCTCGCACAAGACCTGCAAGGACATAGAGGTTTCCAGGGAATTCGCCATCGCGCTCCCCGGCGTAGCGCAGGAGGGGCTCGTCATGGAGACAGGTTCCATCTCGGGCAACGACGTCGACAAGTACAAGGAGCTCGGCATCGAGTCCTTCGCCGCGAAGCTCGTCGACGTGAGGATTCCCGCCGCCGTGCTGGGATGGATCGAGTGCAGGCTCACCAACCTCCTGCTGGAAGGCACCTCGGCCATCGTCATGGGCGAAGTCCTGAACGCCGAGGCGGTGGAGAACGCCTGGAAGGAGCGCATCCACTTCGTCTCCGACGGCATCCTCTTCAGGCCCGGCGCGACGATCTAGGCGGAAGGGCGCGCCGGCGTGAGTCGCCGCGGGGCCGAAAGGCCGCCCAGGGTTGACTCTCCGGCGCGCCTATGGGCATTATTGTCACATAACGCTTGGACGCTTCGGCGCCGAGACGTGAGGTGAACCTTGAAACATACACTGCGGTTTCCCCTCGAGGGGGAACCCCGATGCCGCTCATAAGCCTCGACACAGTCTCCTACCGATACCCCGACGCCTCCGAAGACGCCCTGCGCGGCGCGTCCCTCGCCATCGAGAAGGGCGAGTACATCGCCGTGGTGGGCGGCAACGGCTCGGGCAAGAGCACCCTCGTGCGGCTCTTCGACGGCCTCCGCGCCCCCACCGCCGGAAAGGCGATCGTGGCGGGGCTCGATCCCGCCCTGGCCTCGTCGATGTTCACGGTGCGCCAGGCCGTAGCCCTCGTTTTCCAGTCCCCGGTCGACCAGATCGTTTCGAGCAATGTCGAGGAGGATGTGGCCTTCGGACCCTCGAACCTCGGCCTGCCTCCCGACGAGATCGAGCGGCGCGTGTCCGAGGCCCTCGAGGCCGTGGGCATGGCGGAGCTGCGCTGGAGGCCCACCCGCTCGCTCTCCGGCGGGCAGCAGCAGAAGCTGGCCATCGCCGGAGCCCTGGCGATGGGACCTAAGTGCCTGGTCTTCGACGAGGCGACCTCGATGCTGGACCCGGCCACGAAGGCCCGCGTGCTCGAGCTGATGGAGGGCCTCGCGGCGGGCGGCATGGCCGTGGTGCACGTGACCCACGACATGGACGACGCGGCGCGCGCGGAGAGGGTCATCGCTCTGCACGCGGGCGAAATCGTCTTCGACGGGCAGGCGGCGGCGTTCTTCGCGGCGAGGGGAGGAACGGAGCCGAGCCGGGCGGGGCAAAGCCCCCTCGCGGCCGGGAATTCGGCCGCCGCGGAGCTGGGCTTCTCCAGCCCGCGGACGATCGAGGCCGCGGAGGCTTTCGGGCTCGCGGCTGGGCTGGACGACGATGTCGAAGCCCTCGCGGGGAAGCTGCTCGACGCGGGATTCGCGCGCCGCGGAGCCCCGGCGGAAGCGCGGAGCGGCGCCGGAGGCGCGGGCGGCGTCGATCGCGGCGGCGTCAGTGACCGCGGCGCCGAGCCCGCCGCCTTTCGGTTCGACCGCGTCTCTTTCTCCTACCTGCGAGGCACCGCGGGCGAGGTCCGCGCCCTCTCGGAGGTCGGGCTCTCACTCCCGAGCGGCGCCCGCGTCGCCCTCGTCGGCAGGACGGGCTCGGGCAAGTCCACCGCCCTGCAGCTCATGAACGCCCTTATCCAGCCCTCCAGCGGGGGCGTGACCAGCCTCGGCCAGGACACGAAGTCCCCCGCGCTCGACGCCCGGAAACTGCGCGTGAGCGCGCCCCTCTCCATACAGCGCCCGGAATCCGCCCTTTTCGAGCTGTACGCGGCCGACGACGTCGCCTTCGGGCCGCGGAATCTGGGCCTCTCGGGGCGCGATCTCGTCGACAGGGTGCGCGTCTGGATGGACGCCGCGGGCGTCCCCTACGACAAGTTCCGCGACCGTATGACGCGGGGCCTCTCCGGCGGCGAAAAGCGCAAGCTGGCCCTGGCCGGCGTCTTCGCCCTCGAATCCGAGGCGGTTCTCCTTGACGAGCCGACCGCCGCCCTCGATCCCGCCGCCCAGGCGGAGGTCTTCGCCCTGATCGCCGGCCTGGCGGAGGCCGGGCGCAGCGTCGTCTTCGCCACCCACTCCATGGAGGAGGCGGCGCGGGCAGATTTCGTGGCCGTGTTCGCCGACGGGGCGCTCGCCGCCTTCGGCCCGCCCGAAGAGCTGTTCTACGACCGCTACGACCCCGCCTGGGGCATCGCGCTTCCCTTCGCCTCGCGGCTCGCGGGAGCCCTGCGGGCGCGGGGCGCCGAGTTCGAAGGAAGGCCGCTGACCATCGCGGCGCTGCGCGAGGCCCTGGCCGCCGCGCGCGGGGGCCGCGCATGAAAAACCTGGAATTCTTCAGGAATATCGGCATAGGCCAGTACATCGACTCGGGCTCCTGGTTCCACGGCCTGAAGCCGTCGATCAAGTACCTCGTCCTTTTGTCGCTTTCGGCCCCCCTCCTCGCGGCCCCGACGCCCGCCGGGATCGGCATCGCCATCCTCGCGGCCCTCGCCCTGGCGGAGGCCTCGCGCGTGCCGATCTCCTTTTTGCTGCGCAGCCTCAAGCCGATACTCCCGGTGATCGCCCTGATGGCGGCGCTGCAGTTCCTGTTCCGCTGGCCGGGCGACCGCTCGATGGCACTGGTATCCCTCGGCCCCTTCGACCTCACGCTGCGCGAACTCTGGACGGTCGCCCTCGTCCTCCTGCGCTCGGGCGGCATGATGGCGCTGGTCGGTTGGTTCACCTCGGTGACGACCGAGGCGGACGCCGCTCGCGGCATCGAGGACATCCTGCGGCCCCTGGCGGCTCGCAGCGCCTTCGTACACCGCATCTCGCTCGCCGCGGCCACCGCGATCCGCTTCGTCCCCATCGTGGCCGGCGAGCTCGAGGAAATCGTCAAGGCACAGGCCTGCCGCGGCGCCGATTTCGGCGCGGGCAAGAAGGGCGTCATCGCCAAGGCCAGGGCCTACCTGCCCCTCTTCGTGCCCGTGACCATCCGGGCCCTCGAGCGGGCCGAGCTCCTGGCCGAGGCGATGGAGGCGCGCTGCTACACGGGCGAGGGCAGGACCCCGCCCCCGCGCGAGCCGGCCTCCGCGGGCGAAATCGCCGCCGCGGCTTTGTCCATTCTCTTCGCGATCCTTGTCCTCTTTGTGGACAATAGGTATATCGAAGCCCTGATTCGACCTTGATAGGCGGATACAGGGCGGGGAGGTCCCATGTCGGACATGAAAAAGGAAGCCGGAAAGGCTTCGTCCTCGATGCTTAAGGCGACCATCGTCACCGGCGCGCTGAGCGCCGTGTCGATCGCCTTGTTCCTGACGCCCTTCGGCTACATTCCCTGGCTGGCCGGCGCCTCGCTCACGGTCATGCACGTGCCGGCCATCCTCGGCGCGGTGCTGGAAGGGCCGGCCGCGGGCGCCATCATCGGCGGAATCTTCGGCCTGACCAGCTTGGTCAAGGCGGCCACCGCGCCACAGGGGCCCATCGACGTGTTCTTCACCAACCCCCTGGTATCGGTGCTGCCGCGGATAGCCGTGGGGCTCCTCGCCTGGGTGGCCTTCAAGGCCCTGGGAAGGAAGCGCAGGACGCTCGGCGCCGCCGCCGCGGCGATCGTCGGGTCCCTGGCCAACACGATCTTTGTGCTCGGGGCACTGGTGCTGCTCGGCGCCCTGCCGCTCGCCGCGGCGGCCTCGGTCTTCATCGCCAACGGCCTCGTGGAGGCGGCGCTGGCCGCCGTGCTCACGGTGGGCGTCGTGGCCGCGTGGAAGGGCATAGGCTCGAAGAGCGGCAAGGCCCGCCTCGCCGACGAGGACAGGAAATAGACGGCGCCGCCGAAGGGGAGGGCACAATGCTCGTTGCGATCGATGTCCGGAACAAGGTGATCACCGTCGGCCTGGGCGCGCAGGGCGCCTGGGCCGTGGTCAGGAAGCTCGGAACGCTCTACCAGCGCACGGCTGACGAGTACGCGATGTTCTTCCGCTTCCTGATGGAGGAGGCGCGCGCGGTCCTTCCCGCGGCGGCGGCAAAAAAGGTCCCCGACGGGGTATGGATATCGAGCGTCGTGCCCTCGCTCACCCCGGCGGTGGCCGAGGGCGCGCGCGAAGTCTTCGGGCAGGAGCCGCGCCTCATCGGGCCCGGGGTCAAGACCGGGATCAAGATAAGGACCGATCAGCCGGCGGAACTGGGCGCCGACTTGGTCTGCCAGGCGGCTGCCGGACGCGACCTCACGGCTTCGGCCTTCGTCGTCGTGGATTTCGGCGTGGCCATCACCATTTCGGCGGTGAACCAGGGCGGCGAGTTCTTGGGCTGCGCGATCGCGCCCGGCCTCGAGGCTTCGGCCGAGACCCTCAGGCTGCAGGCCGTTCAGATTCCGGAAGTGAAGCTGGAATTTCCGCCCAGGGCGATCGGCCGCTCGACGGCGGAGTCGGTGCGCTCGGGCATACTCCTGGGCTTCGAGGGCCTCGTTAGCCGCCTCCTCGAGGCGATGGACGCGGAGCTGCGGGCCCAGGGCGCCTCCGCGGTGGAGGTGTTCGGAACCGGCGACGCCGCCGGACGGGAGCTGCTCGAGCGGCTGGGGAGGGGCAGGTTCGAGCCCTGCCTCGCCCTGGACGGCATCGCCGCGATCGCCCGGAGAACGGCCGCCCTCCCCGCGGCGACGGTGTCCGCCTAGGGGCCACAGCCCGGCCCCGCGCGGCCCGCGGCGGCCTTATGCCGTCAGGCCCGCCTTGTATTTGTCCAGGAACACCTTGGCGACCTTCTGGTTCGCGATCGTGCAGGGGCCGCCGAGGCAGCCGCCCTCGCAGGACATCACCTCGAGCAGGGAAACCTTGCCCTCTCCCGCCGGCTTCATGGCCCCGATCGCCGCGAGGCTCGCCGGGGTCAGGCCGGCCACGGCCGTCGCGCAGAGTTCCGGCACCGCCGTCCCGCGCGCCTTCAGAGCCTCGAGTTCGCGGGCGATGGCGTTCGAAGCCCCTCCCGCCGCCCCGAAACCCCGGCCCTCGGCCGAAGCGCCCAACAGCGCGCCCGCCTGAGCCTCGTTCACCTCTATCCCCGCGGCCAGGAACATCGTGCCGACCTCTTCCGAGGTGAGCACCGCGTCGATGACGGGGCGGCCGCTCTCGGGGCGAGGGGCGGCCTCCGGGCGGCCGTCGCTTTCGGCGCGGCCCTCGCCGCCCATTACCAGGTCGGGCTTGTGGGCTTCCCAGCGCTTGGCCACGCAAGGGCTTATGAAAACGGTGAAAGCATCGGGATCGCGGCCCTTCGCGAGCCGTCCCGCCGCGACCATCGGGCTCGGCGCCGAGGAGAGTTTCTCCGCCATGCCCGGGATCCGACCCGCGGCCCTGACCCAGGAGGGGCAGCAGGAGGTGGCGAGCATGCCGCCGCCCTCCGGCGCGCCCCGCGCGAGTTCCTCGGCCTCCTCTCGGGCGACGATGTCGGCGCCCTCAGCCGCCTCGACCACGTCGTCGAAGCCCAGGGCGCGCAAGGCGGCCGCGAATTTCCCGGCGGGGAAGGGGAACTGGGCCATGGCCGCGGGAGCCACGATCGCGACCGCGCGCCGCCTGGCCGCGCCCGCGGCCGCGGCCAGGCGGGCGATGACCCGAGCCATCTCCGAGCGCTCCATGGGCGCCCCGAAGGGGCAGGCGGCGATGCAGCGCCCGCAGAGGACGCACTTCTCCTCGTCGATGCGGGCCGTGCCGTCCTCCAGCTTGCGGATCGCGCCGGCCGGGCAGGCCTCCTCGCAGGGCACGGGCACGCGCACGATCGCGTGGAAGGGGCAGGCCTTCTCGCAGAGGCCGCAGCTGGCGCATTTCGCGGCGTCGATGTGCGAGCGGTCGTCCCTCACGCCGACCGCGCCCTTCGGGCAGCCGGTCTGGCAGGGGCGCGCCAGGCAGCCCTGACAGGCGTCCGTCACGAGGTAGCGAGTCTTGGCGCAGGCGTTGCAGGCTTCGGTGACCATGGTCAGAGGAAACTCTCCGCGCGGCCTCTCCTCGCCCGCCGCGGCCGCGCATTCGGACAGCGGGCGCTCCACGTCGGACAGACCCTCGGCGGGCAGGCCGAGCATGGCCAGGAGCCTGAGGCGGATCAGGGCGCGGTCGTGGTGCACGCAGCAGCCGGTGACCTCCCAGCCGCCGCGCGTCATCTCGAAGGGGATGCCGTCCACGCCCTCGGCGAGCCGCCCCTCCCTCATAAGCCTGGCCAGCTTGGCCAGCAGGGCCCGCCTGAGCTTGACCGCGTTATTTTCCCTCGCCATCGCCCTTGCCCGGGAGCGCTTCCCTGATGGCCGCGGCGATCGCCTCCAGCGAGGCCTTCTCGACGACCTTCCC
>JAJTBU010000397.1 GCA_021286735.1 bacterium | reverse complement strand
GGGGCGAGCTCTATGTTGGCCTCGATCGCCTTGATCACCGATTCGTCGATCACGACCGAGGAGGCGAAGCGCTCGCCGCCGTGGACGACGCGGTGCCCGATGGCGTCGATCTCGTTCACGTCGCCGAGAATGCCGCGCTTGGCGTCGACCAGCGCCTTGGCGACGCGCGCCATCGCGGCGCCATGGTCGGCCATCGGCTCCTCGACCCTGATCGAGCCCTTCGGCGAGCTCTGGGCCAGGAAGCTGGCCGCCTCACCTATCCTTTCGACGAGTCCTTTCCCGAGGCTTTCGCGTTCCGGCATGCGGAATACCTCGTATTTCAGGGACGAGCTTCCGCAGTTCAGTACCAATACGATTGTGCCTGCCTTGCGCGCTGTCATGATGCGTTGCTCCTTGGTTTTCGCGGATCGGCCGACCCGCGTTTTCCACATTCTACTCCCGATTCCCGAACGAGGCCATACGGAGCGCCCGGCCGCCATTCTAAAACCGCCGCGGCGACGCTATAGTCGATGATGAGGGGGATACCTATGAAACGAGCGTGCGTGCTCCTCGCCGAGGGCTTCGAGGAGGTCGAGGCGTTGACGCCGATCGACTACCTGCGGCGCGGCGGCGTCGAAGTCGTCACCTTGGGGCTGGGGGGATTGAAAGTGCGCGGCGCGCGGAGCGTCGAGGTCTCAGCGGACGCCACGCTCGAAGGGGCGGCCGCCGCGGGCGAAAGCTTCGACGCCGTCGTGATCCCCGGCGGCATGCCCGGCGCCAGGAACCTGGCGGAGAGCCGCGCCGCCCGCGACCTCATCCTGCGCCATTCCCGGGAAGGCAAGATCGTGGCCGCGATATGCGCGGCGCCGGCGGTCGTCCTGCACGAGGCCTGCGGTCTCCTCGCGGGCAGGCGATACACCTGTTTCCCCGGCATGGAGCGTCGCGTCGCGGGCGCCATCCACAGCGCCGAGCGCGTCGTCGTGGATGGAAAGCTCATCACCTCGCGCGCGGCGGGAACGGCGGGGGAGTTCGCGGTGGCCATACTCGGCGCGCTGGCCGGAAAAGACCAGGCCGAGGCTATCGCGGAGAGCGTGCTTCTACTGCGCTGAGCGGCGCGCGGGGCGGATGTGGCGGAGTATCCCGTCCTCTCCCCGCGCGTAGACGGCCTTCTTGGTCGGCACGAAGAAATAGACCAGGCCGCCGAAGAGCAGGTGCAGATAGTAGGACCCGAAGCGCCAGATCAGGATGGCGCTCATCGTCGCGCCGGGCATCCCCGTCAGCGTGCTCAGGACGAGGAGGAAGGAAGCCTCGGTGCTTCCCGACGCGCCCGGGGTGGGGATGAAGAGCGAGACGAGGCTGCAGACCACGAACGATAGGAGGAACTCGGGGTAGGGTGGTGGAGTGCCCGCCAGCATGGTCAGCGGGATGTAGAGGGCCATGGACCAGAGCACCTGCTCGAATCCCGCCAGCAGCATGTCGATGAGCATAATGCCGAAGTTTTTGTTCCAGAGCACCCTGAAGCCAGCGCCGAGTCCCTGGCTCCACACGGAGAGTTTCTCGGCCCAGCAGGGATCCTTCGTCATTTTGGCGATCAATTTTCCAAGCCAGGATTTTTCGAGCTTGAGCGCGAGAATCCCGAGGAAGTGCGGGTTGAGGAAGCCGAGGAGAAGCAGAGCCGTCAGGACGAGCGTCACCAGCATGCCCGCGCCGAGCAGGTAGGCGCCGTTGCCGAGACTGGCCATCATGCCGATTCCCTTGTGGAAG
>JAJTBU010000396.1 GCA_021286735.1 bacterium | reverse complement strand
CGTGTTGTTTTTCGCGTCCCTGATGTCGGGATCGGCTCCGTTCTTGAGGAGAAGCTCGGCGCCGTCGAGCCAGCCGGTCTTCACGGTGCTGTGCAGGGGCGCGTCGCCGTTGAGGTTCTTGATGTTCGCGGTCAGTCCCTTGGAGAGGAGGAAGTCGGCGAATCCGAGCTGGAAGCGGGATATGGCCTCGTGGAGGGGCGTGTTGCCGTTGCTGAAACGCACGGTGTTGTAGTCGGCCGAGCGCGCGGTCGTGGCGAACCAGGCGAACTCGGGGAAGGAGGGGTTGGCGCCCTTGAGGATGAGCTTTTCGGCGATGATCGCGGCGCTCTTGTAGTCGGGGTAGAGGAGGGCGAGGTCGAGGGCGGTGCGGTCGGCCTTGTCCTTGCGCTGGACCGAGGCGCCGATGTCGAGCAGGATGCTCGTCTCGGCGACCATGCGGCGGTCGGCGGCGATGTGGAGGACCGTCCTTCCGTCCTTGCCCGAGCCGTCGATATTCTTGGCGTTGAAGACGGCGCGGAGCATGTCGGTGCCGGCGTTGAGCGCCGCCTCGGCGGGCGTCGAGCCGGAGACGTCCGCGATGAAGGGATCAGCCTCGCGGCCGACCAGCATGCGCGCCATGTCGGCGTTCTTCCGGTCGATGGCGTAGCGCAGCGGGGTCTTGCCCGCCGGGTCCCTGACGTCCTTGTCCGCGCCGAGCACGATCAGTATCTCGGCGATCTGGGCGTCGCCGCGCATGACGGCGTGGTGCAGGGGGTAGAGGCCCTGCCCGTCCGCCATGTTCAACTGCTCACGATTGGAGTAGAATTTCTTGATCGCGTTGATGTCGCCGGAGAGCACCAGGTCGGTGAGGGTGACTTCCTTGGAAGGAGGCGCGCTCGCGCACGAGGCGGCGATCATGAGGGCCGCCAAAGCGGAGATAAGGGTCAATCGCCCGCGCTTTCTTGTCTGTGTCATTCCTGCACCTCTCCTTGGGTTCCCATGTCGTAGACGCATATGTCTTCCTTAGTTTATCGGCATTCCCGCCGGGCGGCACAATGCCTTTACTAATGTATATCGCATTTTCCGCGGCAGACGAGGCGGAAGCCGCGCGCGGGAAGGTTTTTCCAAACGGGCGCGGACGCGCTCGAGGGCAAGGAGATAGCCATGATCATAGGTTCGTTCATGCCGGCTCGCTCGGTGTGGGATGGATGCCTGGACGCGCTCGAGCGCGAGTTTCCCGACCACCGTTTCCTCAGGGCGCTTCAGCCGACATCCCCTGAAGTGCCGCTTGTCGAGGTGATGCTCGCGAGCCAGCTCCCACAGGAAACATTCAAAGCCGCCGTCTCGCTGAAGGCGGTTTTCCTTCCCATCGCCGGCGTCAACCACCTCGCCCTGGACCTTCTGGCGGAACGCGGCGTGCGGGTCTTCAACGTGGCGGAGCGCGCCCTCGCCCTCACCCTGGCCTTCTACGGCCGCGTGGTGGAATACCACAACGACCTGCGCCGCTGCCTCTGGCACGGGATGTGGGCGCGCGGCGGGGCGGAGGACAATTGGAACAGCATCTACGGGAAGTCCTGCGCGATCCTGGGCACTGGGACCATCGGCGTCCAGCTCGCCAAACTGTTGAAGGCCTTCTCCTGCACGGTCTACGGCTGGCGGCGCCACGGCGGCCTGCCCGTGCCCGACGGTTTCGACGCGATCCTGCCCGACCTCGGCGACGCGGTTTCGCGCGCGGAGATCGTCTACGCGATCCTGCCCGCGACGCCGCACACC
>JAJTBU010000395.1 GCA_021286735.1 bacterium | reverse complement strand
CTCTTTTGAAAGCGTATAAGCTGGCGAAGAGGCGCTCGCTCGCGCCATTTTGGGCCTCCCTGATGGAAGAGCGCATAGAGGCGCGCTGGCGGGACTGGCCCATCGTGCCCGTTCCGCCCCGCCCGGAAAAGGTCAAGCGGAGGGAATGGGATCACGTCGAGGCGATCGCCGCGGAGCTGGAGAGGCGGGGACGGCGCGTCGAACGCCTCCTCGAGCGGCGGATCGACGTTCAGCAGAAACGGCTGGACCGCTCCGGGCGGAAATTGAACGCCTCGAAGGCCTATGGCCTCCTGGAGGGGAAAAGGGGAACCCTGCCTTCCCGGGCCCTCCTCATCGACGACGTGCTGACCACGGGCGCCACGCTAGAGGCCTGCGCCGCGGCGCTGCGCTCGGGCGGGGTCGGCCGGGTCTCGGCCCTCGTCCTCGCCGCCGACTGATCCGGCCAAGAAGCCGCGCCGCCTCTCTGGCTATTGACTAATCCATTGTGGAATACTACTATAAGGGCATGTAAAAAGCGCGAGATTCTTTTTAGCAATAAGGAGAGTCGTTCTACGACTCTTTTTTTTTGGCCCTCGCCTGCTGGCGGGGAGCCCGATTTTTGCGGCCGGCACCGATCCGGCCGCGGCACAGGCGAGGCGGCGTGGCAGAAGACAGGGACATAGAGTCCGAAATCGAAGCGATTCTCGGGAACGCGGGACTGCATCTCCTTGAGTTCTCCCTTTCCAGGCACAAGGGAAACATCAAGGTCAAGGCGGTCATCTATTCGCCCGGCGGTACGGGAACGGATGAATGCGCCAAGGCGACGCGGCTCATCATCCCCCAGGTTCAGCTCGCTTTCGGCGCGCAGGAACCGGACATCGAAATCTCCAGCCCAGGCATCGACCGCATCCTCAAGTCCGAACGGGACTGGAAAGCCTTCGTCGGCAAGGCGGTGAAGATTCTGCTCCACGACAAGGACGACTGGATCGCGGGAAAACTCGTCGGCTACGCCGACGGCGCGATCGAGTTCTCCGGCCGCGAGGGCGCCGCCACCATCGCACTTTCGTCCATCGCCAAAGCGCGCTTGGATTCTTCGCACAAGGGAGAGTAAGACCATGGCATCTGACATGGCGGAAGCCATCCGGCAATTGATCAGCGAGAAGGGAATATCAGAGGAACTCATCGTCAACACCCTCCAGGAAGCCCTCCTCGCCGCCTACAAGAAGAAGTTCGGCACGAGCGAGAACGCGATCATCCGCTTCAAGGAAAACTACGAGGGCGTGGACATCTACGCCAAGAAAGTCATCGTCGCCGACGACGACCTCGAGGACGAAGTGCTGCAGATGACGCTCGAGGAAGCCAAGGAGTACGCCGATGACGCCGAGGTCGGCGACATCCTCGAACTCCCGATCGACCCCCAGGAGTTCGACCTCCAGTCGGTCATGGTGGCCAAGCAGACCACGAGGCAGAACTTCCGCGACATCTCGCGCGACACCCTCTACGCCGAGTACAAGTCCAAGCAGGGCGAGCTGATCATCGGCTACTATCAGCGCGAGCGGAACAACGTCATCTACGTCGACCTGGGCAAGGTCGAGGGGATATTCCCGCGCAAGTACCAGTCCCCGCGCGAAGCCTACCACGTGGGCGACCGCATCAAGGCCCTCATCTACGAAGTGGACAAGGGCAAGAATGGGCTACAGATCATCCTGTCCCGCAGCCACGCCGAGTTCGTCACCAAGCTCCTCGAGCTTGAGATCCCCGAGATCTACGACAAGA
>JAJTBU010000039.1 GCA_021286735.1 bacterium | reverse complement strand
ACCTGGCGCCGCGTCGTCGCATAAAAGGGGGCCGGTCCGGAAGCTTCCGCGCTTCCGGACCGGCCCTTGATACTGCCCCTTGAAACGAAGAGGGCCGCCCCATGCGGGGCGGCCCTCTTCGCGCCCGCCATCTTCAGCGGGGCTCTTTTCCTCAATTCTTTATCAGCACGAACTCCACGCGGCGGTTCTTCCAGCGGTTCTCGACATCGCTGAAGCTCACGACCGGCTTGCTCGACCCGAGGCCCTCGACCGACAGGCGGCGGGCGTCCACGCCATTCTTCACCAGCATCGCGCGCACCAGCTCGGCCCTTCCCGCCGACAGCGGAATGAGCTCCTTGGTCTCCTCGGCGTCGATCTTCGCCTGGGAGAAGCCCAGCATCTTGCCGAAGTTGTTGGCGTGCCCCTCGATCAGGATCCTGTAGTCCGGGAACTTGTTCAGTATCTGCGCCACGCGCGCCACGACCTTCTCGTTCCTGGCCACGATGTCGGGCGACAGGCCGACGAAATCGGCGTAGTTGGCCCTGAACACGATGGACGGGATCTTTATCTTGAGCCGGTCGCCGTCGCGGATGACGAGGACGTCCACCGCTATGACGCCCGACACCGTCGTGCTGTTGCCCAGCGCGTCGTGGGCCACGAACTTGAAGGGATAGTCGGTCGCCGCCTCGACGAGTTCGCCGCGCGTCGACTTGCCGTCCCAATCGATCTTGGCGGGAGGCTTGCCCTTTCCGCTCCACTGGGCGAAGAGGCGCTCGGAACCCGTGGCGTTCGGGTTGCTGGATTCCACGACCGCCTGCTCGTTGACCTCGAGCTTCCAGTCCACGACGCCGGCCGCGGCGTCCACGTCGATGAAGAAGCTCAGCTTGTCGCCCACGCCGTCGCCGTCGGGGCTGAAGTACTCGGGATCCACCTTTATGCTCACGCTGGGCGGGTCCACGTCCACCAGGACGCTCGAACTCGTCGCCTGGGCGACATCGCCCTTCTCATAGCGCACGACCAGCTTTCCGGTGTAATCGCCCTGGAGGATGTTGCCCTGGAGGTCGCGGCCGTCCCACACCAGGCGGGCGGGCACTTCTGAGCCCGTGCCGCCGAAGAAGCTCTTTTCGACGCCCTGCTTGTCGAGGAGGGAGAAGCGCCAGGACTCAATGCCCTCGCGCTGTTCGACGACCAGGGTGAAGGAGACCTCGTCGCGCACGCCGTCGCCGTTGGGCGACATGCCGCTGTCGGAGGCGGTGACGAAGACCCGCGGCTTGGTCGCGTCCACCACGATCCCGTCGATTCGCGCCGAGGCCGTGTTGCCGGCGGCGTCGGTCGCCGAAACCTCGTAGCTGTAGGCGCCGTCGCGGACGAAGGCTCCCGAGGCGTCCTTGCCGTCCCACACGAAGCTCTTGGCCTCGTTCTTCCAGGTCCAGGTCCGCACCGTGGCGCCCGAGGCGTTCCTGACGCGGCCCGTCCAGTCGTCGCCGACCGAGGAGTTCTGGGTTATCGCCAGCGTGTCCTTGTTGCCGTCGCCGTTCGGCGAGAAGAGCTTCGCGGCCGCCGAGGCGGCGATCCTGGGCGCCACCGTGTCGAGGACCACGGGCGCGCTCGCCAGGGAGAAGGCGTCGTCGTTGTTGTACAGGAGGCGCATCGTCGCCATATAGGTGCCGTCAGGCGCCATGATGCCCGAATCGGTCCTGCCGTCCCACACGTACTGGTCCTGCAAGCCGTCGCCGGAGGTTCCCGCGGCGCCTCTCCAGGCGCGGACGGGGTTGGCCTGCCGCTTGCCCGCCGCGTCGAGGCCGTAGACCGCGACCTCGTACTCGCGCAGCGTCTGCGGCTTGGGCGCCTGGATATTGATGTAGAGCGCGTCCTTGACGCCGTCGCCGTTCGGGCTGAAGGCCTTCTGGTCGACGTCGAGGCGCACCGTCTTTTTCGCGGCGTCGACCTCTATGGGCAGGCGCTCCGACACGAAGCTGTTGTCCGCCTGGTCGATCGAGCGCAGCTCGTAATAGTAGACTCCATCGGGCACCATGGCGCCGGCCTGGTTCCTGCCGTCCCACACGACGCTCTCGACCTTGCCGCTCCACGACCAGGTCCTGACGATCTTGTCGGCCGAGGAGATGATCTGCCCCTGCCAATCGTCGCCCGGCACCGAGTCCTGCGCGATGGTGACCGTGTCGGACCTTCCGTCGCCGTTCGGCGAGAAGATGGACGAGGAGAGGCGCACCGTCGCCTGCGGCGCGATGCGGTCCAGGATGAAGGGGCCGACCTCGCTGCGCGCCGCGTCGTCGTTCCTGTAGAGGACCGAGAGGACGGCGCGGTAGGCGCCCTCGGGAGCCGGGATGCCGGAATCGGTCGTGCCGTCCCAGGCGTACTGGCCGCGTATGTCCGTTGAGCCCTTCCAGCTCCTGACGGGCAGGGCCGAAGCGTCGGCCCCATTCTGCACGATGAGGAGTTCGAACTCCTTGATGCGCTCGGGGTATTGGGCGCTCACGCCGAGGACGATCGTATCCTTCTTGCCGTCGCCGTTCGGGCTGAAGGCGAGAGTGTTGGCGTCCAGGCGGATCGCTTTCTTCTCCGTCTCCACGGCGATCGCGATTTCGGGGCTCGTCGTCTTGTTTCCGGCGCCGTCCACGGATTCCGCGCTATAGCGATACACGCCGTCGCGCACCGTCGCGCCCGCATCGTCGCGGCCGTCCCAGGTGAAGCTCTTCGCCTCGTTCTGCCAGGTATAGCTCTTGACCACCTTGCCGTCCGCGGCGCGGATCGAGCCGACCCAGTCGTCGCCGGGCACAGAGGACTGCCTGATGTCGACCGTATCGGACCTTCCGTCGCCGTTCGGCGAGAACAGCGCCAGCGAGGCTGAAACCTCTATCTTCGGGAAGACGCGGTCCATCAGGACGGTCGGCGCGGAGGCTTCGACCTCGTCGCCGTTCAGGTAATTCACCGTGGCGCTCACCGCGTACCTGCCGTCGGGCGCCTGCACGCCGGAATCGGTCTCGCCGCGCCACACCACGCGCTGGGGGATCGGGCCCGGGCCCTTCCACTGGCGCACCGTCGTCATGGCCATCGGACCTTCCTGGGCGACGATCCTGAGTTCGTAGGCCTTCACCTTTTCGGGAGCGAGGACCGTCACGCCGATTGCCAGCTCGTCGCGGTAGCCGTCGCCGTTGGGGCTGAAAGCCCTCCGGTCGAGGTCGAGCCGCACCGATTTCTTTTCGGTTTCGATGGTCACTTTCAGTTTGCCCGAGGCATAGCGGTTGCCCGCCGCGTCGGCGGAGGTGAGTTCGTAGAAGTAGTCGCCGTCGGGCACCTGGCCCTGCGACGAATCCGTGCCGTCCCAGGTGAAGGTGGCGGGAGCGTCGGTCCATGTCCAGCGCGCCACCTCCTCGCCCTTGGCGTTCTTCATCGTGCCGAGGTAGAGGTCGCCGGAGCTTCCCTCCTGCTCGAAGGTCACGCTGTCGAGGACGCCGTCGCCGTTCGGCGAGAAGAGCGCCGTCGAGGCCTTGACGCTCGCCCTGGGGGCGATCCTGTCTACGACGAAGGGGCCTGCGGCCGCCTCGGCCGAGTCGCCGTTCGCGTAGGTCAGCTTCAGCGCGGCGCGGTATGCCCCGTCGGGAGCCGCCACGCCTGAGTCGGTCTGGCCGTTCCATTCGAAGGTCCGCGGCATGTCGGCCGCGCCCTGCCACGACTTGACCGCCTGCAGCTGGGCCGCGCCGTCGGCGTCGGCCGGGGTTATCCTGAGCGACCAGGACCTGAGCCTGGCCGCGGCCGTGGCCTCGGCGGCGAAGGAAAGCTTGTCCTTGACGCCGTCGCCGTTGGGGCTGAAGGCCGTGCCGTCGGCGGCCAGCTTCGCCTCCTTGCGGAGCGTGTCGATCTCGAAGGGAAGCGCGGCGGAGGTGAAGGCGTTGCCCGCCCTGTCCGTCGCGGAGACCACGTAGCGGTAGGCGCCGTCGGGCACCGCGAGCCCGCTGTCGCTCAGGCCGTCCCATGCGATCGGGGCCAGCTCGCCTGCGAAGGTCCAGCGCTTCACGGCGTTGCCCGAGGCGTCGAGGATGCGGCCCGTCCACGATTCCTCCCTGGAACCGGACTGCGTTATGGTCAGCTTGGCCTGCTCGGCCGAGCCGGCGGGGTTGAAGGAAGTGCGGTCGAGCTTGGCCTGGGCCACGGGGAAGGTCCGGTCCAGGACGATCTCGGGGCTCTCCGCGCTCGCGCGGTAGCCGTTGATGTACGCCACGTCGAGCTTCGCCTTGTAGACGCCCTCGGGCAGCGCCGATCCGTCGCCGGCCCTGCCGTCGAAGACATAGCGCGCCGCGGGAAGCTCGGTTCCGTTGCCGGAGAAGGTCAGACCGACCGAGGAGCCCTTGCCCGCCGGCTGGATCGAGAAGGTCCAGGACACGAGCCCTTCAGTCGTCGAGATCTCGGGAACGATCGCGGCGCTCTCCGCCACGCCGTCGCCGTTCGGGCTGAAGGCTTCCCTGTCGGGCGTCAGGGCAATGGTCGGGCGCCTGGTATCGACGCGCACGCTCTTCGACGTGGTCGCGAAGCTGTTGCCGGCCCTGTCCACGGCGAAGACATAGACTTCGTAGTCGCCGTCGGGCACCACCCTCCCCTGGTCGTCCTTGCCGTTCCATTCCAAGGCTTCGGGCAGGGCTTGCGCATAATGGCGCACGACTTTCTCATTTTTTTTGCCGTCGCGGATGACGAGATTCCAGGTGTCCTCCTCGCTTCCGGAGAAGGCGAAGGTGAAGCTGTCCCTATTGCCGTCGCCGTCGGGGCTGAAGACGTTGTTGGAGTCCGCGAGGGCGATCGTCGCGCTCGGGGGGGTTCTGTCCATATAGAAGGGGGCCGAGAGCTTCTGCGGCGAGTAGCCGTTCACGTAGCGCAGCTCGATGCCCGCCTCGTACTGGCCGTCGGGCAGGACTTCGCCCTTGGACGAGCGGCCCGAGAAGAGATAGGAAGAGTCGGGGCGGCTGTCCCCCGCCCCCGAGACTGTCCAGACTTCCTTGCGCTCGGGATCGAGCACGAAGACCCGCCAGGATTCGAGGCCGTCGAAGGATTCCACCGAGGAGACGATATGGAGCGTGTCGCGGGCGCCGTCGCCGTTCGGACTGATCACGGTTTCGTCGGCGGCTATGGAGACGGAGGGCTTCGACGTGTTGACGATGATGCCCCGGACTTCGCTCGAAGCCTGGTTGCCCGCCTCGTCCCTGGAGGAGAGGATGAAGGAATAGCTCCCGTCGGGAACGCGCTTGCCCTCGTTGTCGGTGCCGTCCCAGGTGAAGTCCGAGGGAGCCGTGCCGTTCTCCTTGCGCGTGCGGACCGTCTTGCCCTCGGAATTCACGATTTCGGCCTTCCACTCGTCGCTTTCCTTGCCGTTCGCGTTCCGCTTGCTGTTCCGCAGCGTGAAGCTGTCCCTATTTCCGTCGCCGTCGGGGCTGAATATCATCCTGAGCGCGTCGACCGGCTTGGCCAGGGGCTCGGGCTTTTCCTGGTCGACGACCACGACCATGCAGCTCATGTAGTCGATATTGGTATTGCCGTTGTCGTCCACCGCCTTGAGGCTGACCGTGTAGGAGCCGTCGGGGACTATGGCGCCGTTGTCGTCGCGGCCGTCCCACACTATGGATTCCGGGACCTCGACGCTCTTGCGGGTGTAGACGAAGGCCTGGCCCAGCGCGGCGAGCCCGGTGATGGAGTCGGGCCTGTCGTCGCTCGCCCCGATCGTCCTGAACACCTTGCCGGAAGACTTGTCCTCGATTTTGAGTTCCCATCCGGAGAGGTAGCGCTCATCGGTGATCTTCACGGGAATCTCGAGCGTATCCTGCTGGCCGTCGCCGTTCGGCGATATGTAGGCCACGCCGCGGAAGGGGACCGGGAGCTTGGCGTCGATGAGGGGCGCCGATTTGTCCACGATGCCGAAGCTCAGGTTGAAGCCGGCGCCGATGGCGAAGAGGCCGTCGTAAAGCGGGGCCGCCGCCGTCGCGACGCCGATGGTGGCGTCCTTGTAGCGGTTCCTGCCGAGGGAGAAGCCCTTGCCCAGGGGGATGGTGCCCGAGAGGCCGAAGGCCGGAAGGTAGCTGCGGCCGCTCCCGACGATGGCGTCGCGGAGGCCGATAGACCAGCCGAGCCGCAGCGAGGCGTAGTCCCTGAACCCGAAGCCGACGGAGAGGCCCAGGCCGAGGTCCTGGAAGGCCGGGCTCCAAAGGTCGACGGCGACGTCGAGGTTCCAGTTGTAGGTCTGGAGGAGATAGCTCCTCATGCCGAGGCCGAGCGTGAAGGCCGAAGGATAGGAGGAGGCGGTTCCGCCGAAGATGCCCGCGATGGGCGCCGCGACGTACCCCTTCCCTATGCCGAGAATGGCGAGCCCGACCCTGGTGTCCTTGAGGAAGCCGAGGTTGCCGGCGAACCAGGTGGCGCCCAGGTCGAGGCCGACGCCCCAGCCGAAGGAGCCGTTGCCGCCCATGGTGATGTCGAGGGCGCTGCCGACGTAGAGGTTGGGGAAGAGATCCTTGGAGAAGTTGGCGCGAACGCTCCCGAAGGTGCCGAGCGGCATGCCCGTCATCGCGGCGGGGGCCGAGAAGAAGCGGGCGCCGCCGCCCCAGACGCCGTAGGGCAGAGGCAGGGAGAAGGACAGGGATGCGGCCGAGCCCCAACCCTGGCCGCCGGCCTGGAAATCGCTGATGCCGGTGTAAGCGGCCTCGAACTGCGTGAGCTGGGTGCCGCCCGTCACCGATGGGTTCATCGTGGCCGCCCAGGGCGCGGCGTCCCCCGTGACGGTCGGCGTGGAGGCAAGGCCCCAGGGTGAATAGATCGAGGGCAGGAATGCGCCGCCCTTGGGAGGGTCATATCCGAACACCGCAAACGCGCACGCGAAAGCGGCGACGATCACCGCGACAAGAGTTCTCTTGAAAAAGGACATGGCCCGCTCCCTATGACGACAATAAGCTACGTATATAGGTATCACGCATTCTCGAAAAAAACAAAGCCGAATCGGTCCAGACCGGCCTAGCGTCGACGCGCGATCCGCCCTCAGGCGCCCCGAGGACAGAAGCGTCCCGGAGCGCATCGGGTTTCCTTATAGTATCGGTGCGAAGGCGGGCATTGATTACGCCAGGAGCCTACTGATAGATGATGAGGCTCGGGCGCGGGTCGAGGGCCATCACCTCCGCGGGGGAGAGGATGGGATTGTCCCAGCCGGCCAGCGGGAAATCCGACTTGAAGAAGAGCTTGAAACCCTTTACGGGCATATTCTCGGCCCTCGCCACCTGGGCGTAGGTGTTGCGCTTGAGCGCCGGACTGCCGAAACCGTCGGCGGTGTGCACGAGGATGACGCGGTCGGGGTTCGGCATGACCCTGTCGCGGTTCGCGATCATCTTCTCGTGGAACTGGTGGACGACGAGCATCCTTATGCCGGGAATATCGTTGGCGACGATGTAGTCCTGCATGAGCTGCTGGGCTTGGTTCAGCTCCTCGGCGGTGATCGAGCCGATCTCCTTCATGGGGATCAGCGTGCGCCACTCGGGGTCGATGGCGAGGTGGACGTTCGGGTACTTCAGGAAGGGCAGGATCTTCTCCATGGCTTCCTTGACCGTATACTTGCCGATCTGGTGGTCGACGAAGACGATCATTCCCCGCGACTGGGCGTAGGCGATGTACTCCTCGAGGGTCGATTCCTTCAGGTAGCCGATTTCCCCGCCCGGCCAGCAGGTGCCGTAGATAAGGTAGTAGCCGCCGACCACTCCGGCGGAGCCGTTGACCTCGTCGTAGTAGCGCGCGTACTCCATTATGCGGTCGGCCAGCTCCTCCTTGGAATAGAGCCCCAGGATGCCCATCTTCTTCGAGAAGGGGTGGCCGTAGAAGGTCACGATCGTATTGCCGGCGATCAGCGGCACGCGGTCGGCGAGCGCGCCCGTGCCACCCCGCTGGGAAGGCTTGTCGACGGTCTGGGGCAGCGAGAGCTGCGAGGCCTTCAGGTACAGCGAAGGAAATAGCCTATAGGGAGCGTTGCCTTCGGCCGGGGCGCCCAAGACAAGCGCGAGCGCGAAGACGCCGGCGATGCATGCTTTTCTGGGAAACATTGGTACTCCGTTGTGCGTGCCCTCGCGGGGCACTTCTACAGTATCGTCAGCCGCCCCGGCGGGCTTGAACGGAGAAGGCGCCTGCGCCGCCTGGAGGCGCGGGAATTTTTTTCCCGCGACGCGCATTTTTTTCCTGCTTTTCGCCGATCCCGTCCGCCTGCGGCTCGCCGACTCCAAAAACCGGCGTTTTGTAGAAATAATATTCCTTTATAATATATGTCTTTATATATTTTAGATCACAACACCAACAGATGGCACGCGACCTGCATATAAATGAGTGTCCGAAAAGACCGGAGCGGACATCGAAGCCGTGAGCAATCGACAATGGCGCGAATGCCCGCCCGAAACCGTTTTCAAGGAGTTTCACTATGAAGAAAGCACTTATCGCCGTCGCGATCGCTTTTATCACCCTCGGCGCCGCCTCCGCGCAGCCCTTCTCCCGGCAGAACCAGGCTCCCTACGGCATGGGGCAGATGAACGGCGCCGGGCGCGGTTTCTTCTTCGCCCAGCAGACCGCGCCGATCGTCGTGGAGAAAGTGACGGTGGAGGGCAAGCTCGAGCTGGTGTCCGGACGCGTCGCGATCAAGCAGGACGCCAAGACCTACTTCGTGATGATTCCCGGCCACCTCTATGGCTTCATCGATGGCCTCAAGGAAGGCGCGACGGTGAAGATCGAAGGCTACGCTCACGCCGTTCCCAATGTTAAGGACAGCTTCGCGCTCCGCGCCTCCACCCTTGCGATCAACGGCAAGACCTACGACCTCGGCCAGACCGCGGCGACCGTCGGGCCGATGGGCGGCATGATGGGCGGCGGCATGATGGGCGGCGGCATGATGGGCGGCCGGAAAGGCGGCGGAATGGGAAATCGCTGGTAAGCTTCCCAGACAGACACCATCGAAAAAAGCGGGCGCCCCCAAGGCGCCCGCTTTTTTTTCGCACGAATCCTCCCGCGAGGCGCGGCCCGCCGGCGATCGTCCATAAAAACAACGGGACTAGCGGCGATGTCCTCGCTGCCAGTCCCGTTCTTCCGACTTCGGGCGTCCCCGAAGTCGTCAACTCGCAATTACGACGAAAAATTCAGGGGAATCAGACGTACTTGACGACTTTTCCGGCCTTGAGGCACTTCGCGCAGATCTTGACCTTCTTCACGGTGCCGTTTTCCTTGGTCCTCATCTCGATGAGGTTGGGAAGCCAGGTCCGCCTCGTGCGGTTCTTCGCGTGGGAAACTTTATTGCCAGAAAGAGGGCCTTTGCCGCAAATCTCACAAACTCTCGACATAGTTGGACTCCAAACGAAATAGTGGACGTACTTTACCGGAAACCGGAGAAAATGTAAAGCCCTGGAAAGGAAAGCCCGGCCGATAATCGCCCGCCGGGCCGCCGGCCCGAAAAACTCCCGTCAATTCCCGGCGGCGCCGCTCGCCATGTACTTCGCCATGGCCGCCTTGCCCTTGGAACTCGTCATCTTCTTCATCATCGCCCGGCTTTTTTCAAATTTCTTCAAAAGCCGGTTCACCTCGGCCACCGAGGTCCCCGAACCCTTGGCGATGCGCGACCGGCGCGAAGGGCCGATGATCAGATAGTTCTGGCGCTCCTTCCGCGTCATGGACTGGAGGATGGCCTCCTCGTATTTCATCCCCTCCAGATCGAGCTGATCCTCGCTCACCTGGCCCGCCAGGCCGGGCAGCATGTCGAGCATCGACTTCACCGAGCCCATCTTCTTCATCTTCTGGAGCTGCTCGAGGTAGTCCTGGAGGGAGAAAGTTTCCTGCGAGAGCTTTTTCGCCAGGTCCTCGGCTTCCTTCTGGTCGTAGACGGTCTGCGCCTTTTCGACCAGGGAGACGATGTCGCCCATGCCGAGGATGCGGCTGGCGATGCGGTCGGGATGGAAGGGCTCGAGCCCGTCGGGGCGCTCCGAGGTTCCGATGAACTTGATCGCCTTGCCGGTCACGGACTTGAGGGAGAGGGCCGCGCCGCCGCGAGTGTCGGAGTCGAACTTGCTGAGGATGACGCCGGTGATGCCGATTTTCTCGTCGAAGGTCTTGGCGATGTCGACGGCGGCCTGGCCAGTCATGGCGTCGGCCACGAGGAGGGACTCGATGGGATCGGCGACGTCGCGCACGCGGGCGAGCTCGGCCATCAGCGCGTCGTCGATCTGGAGCCGGCCGGCGGTGTCCACTATCACCGTGTCGAAGGATTCGCGCCTGGCCCGCGCGAGGGCGGCCTTGGCCACCACGACGGGATCCTTCGTATTCTCGGTGTGGACGGCCACGCCGATCTGCGCGCCAAGCACGGAGAGCTGCTCGACCGCCGCCGGTCGCACAAGGTCGCAGGCGACGAGGAGGACCTTGCGCCCCTTGGCCTTGAGCCGATAGGCCAGCTTCGAGGCGGTGGTCGTCTTGCCCGAGCCCTGGAGGCCCAGGAGGAGGATGACCGAGAGGGTGTCGGGACCGCGCAGGTTGAGGTCCTGGTCGGCGTCGCCGAGGAGGGCGACCATCTTGTCGTGGACGATCTTGACGAACTGCTGGCCGGGGCTGACCGAGCGAAGGACCTTCTCGCCCCTCGCCTCCTCCAGCGTGGAGTTGACGAACCTGCGGACGACGCGGAGGTTGACGTCGGCCTCGAGCAGGGCCATCTTGATCTGCTCGATCGCGTCCTCGACGTTCTTCTCTGAGATCGAGGCCTTGCCGCTTATGCCGCGGAAGGCGTCGACGAATTTCTCGGTAATCTTCTCAAGCATGGGGAAACCACCCTATGGGGAAATCGGGATAATCGCGGGGAAAAATGTATAGTCAAACGGACCGATGGTCAATCGCGAGGCGGCGTGATGGCGGCTGCGACCCCGCGCCGTTTCATGCCGCTCTGCGCAGGGAGGTGCCGCGAGGGCGCTGGCGAAGCGCCGCCTAGAGCGCGCCCTTCAGGCCGACCGCCTCCGCGGACTCGCGCAGGGCGAGTATCGTCTCGCGGATCAAGTCCTCGAGGGGAATGCCCATCATCGCCGCGCCCTTCTCGATCACCCCGCGGTTCACGCCCGCGGCGAAGTTGGCCGCACCCCACTTCTTCCTGACCGACTTGACTTCCATGTCCAGGACGCTGCGCGAGGGCCGCACGTAGGCGCAGGCCGCGATGAAGCCGGTGAGCTCGTCGACGGCGTAGAGGACCTTCTCCATCTTCGCCTGCGGCTCGACATCGCTGCAGAGCCCCCAACCGTGGCTCAGGACGGCGCGGACGAGCGCCTCGCCGCAGCCCGCCTTCTCGAGGATCTCCCTCGAGTGAGCCAGATGCTCCTCGGGGTACTTCTGGTAATCGACATCGTGGAGGATGCCGACCGAACCCCAGAAATCCTCGTCCTCGCCGTAGAGGCGGGCGAAGTGCCTCATGGCCGCCTCGACCGAGAGCGCGTGCCTGAAGAGCGAATCCTCGCTGTTGTATTCGCGCCAGAGCGCCAGCGCCTTTTCCCTTTCCATGATCACCTCACTTCAAGCTGAAAGTAAGCAGAGCGCCCGGGCCCACGGGGCTGCCGGGAGCGGGCTGCTGTGAAACCACATATCCATCGCCCTCGATGACGACTTTGAGGTCCTTGCGTCCCAGGAGGGGCAGAAGCGCGCGCTTGGACCGGCCGGTCAAGTCGGGCATCACCTCGCCGACCTCGGCGGGCGCCTCGGCCGACAGTACCACGGCCCCCCCGTGGACGACGGTCGGCGACTTGCCGCGCTCGATGTCGATGCAGGATAGCACGGCCTCGGCCGCGTCGTGGAGGACGGGGGCGGCGATCTGCCCTCCGAGGTAGGAAGCCCCTCTCGGCTTGATGATCGCCAGGTACAGGACGATGCGCGGCGCGTCCGCGGGGAAGATGCCCAGGGTGCTGGCGATATAGTCGGTATCTGAGTAGGCCCTCGTCTTGGGATCGATCATCTGGGCCGTGCCCGTCTTGACCGCCATCCGTATGTCGGAGACCTTGGCGC